>CAZFJB010000167.1:0-3605 GCA_964519775.1 uncultured Oscillibacter sp. | reverse complement strand
AGATGGTCAGGTTACCACTATTGTTCGCAGGATCGCTATCGTCATCTTCAATAGCAACAAGGCCATTGAAACTGCCATTAGAAATCATCACATTGGCATTACCGCTATATGCCGCATTTTCTACAACCGCAACGGCGTATCCAATGGTAGAATTACCGTTGCTGCTTGCCTTATGCAAAACACCCTGAGTCGCAGTAATCTCAGGATTACCGGAGATACCAACTTTTACCGCACCCGCCTTAACTTCAATGGCAGTTGCACCGCTGATGGTACCGCCGTTGATGTTCAACTCGCCTGTCTGCGGATGATAGATCGCAGCATCCTCGGTCCCTGTACTGGTCACAGTACCGTCGTTTATCGTAATCTTGGTATCGTTAAAGTTTCCGTTACCATTACCAGAAATAGCAAAGTACCCACCTGTAACCGTACCGCCATTCATCGTAAACTGCGCTTGTTTCGCAAGGAACACGCTGTATTTGTCGCTGGAAACTTTTCCGTTGTCAAGGGTAAATTGGCCATTCTCACCAACATATATCGCATAGCTTTCAGCCGCAGGATCTTTAACTACGGGGGATTTAATTTCACCGGTACCCTTAACGGTCAGATTGCCGCCATTCACATAAATTGTAGTATTTCCATTGCTGCGAGAGAGTGTCTTACCATTCAGATCGATCGTGACGCTCTTACCACTATCAACTTTCAACAGCTCGCTCAGCGTCACATCCTTCGCCAGCTTGATGGTCACATTCGCGTTATCGCCCAGATACTTCAGAACGTTGAGGTCGGTGAAGGAGCCGCCGGAGATGGAGGCACCTTCCGTATCCGTAATGGCAATCTCGCCGTTAAAAGTGCCGTTCGTAACGCTGATATTGACCTTAGGATCCAGATTTCCCTGCGGGTTGGATTCACTCAGCGCTTTCAGGCCGGTGAAGGCACCGCCGCTGATGGTGACAGAAATATTCTTTTTTGTGGCGTGCTGGGCGATGGCAATGGCCGCGCCGACCGTGGTCGTTCCGCTCCCATTGGCTTCGGTCTTATATTCGTTCGCAGTTGCCGTAAACGTACCGCCAGTGATCTTCATTGTACCGCCACGCAGTTCAACGGCAGAATTATATCCCTCAAATGTACCGCCTTTAATGGTCAATTTGCCTTCCTGAGGATGGTAGATCGCATTGGAATCATCCGTGCAGTAAGCACCGAATGTACCATCTTCAATGGTGATCTCCGTATTATGCCGACTACCATTACCGCCGATGGCATAGTAGTAGCCCTTCAGTGTGCCGCCCTCTACCGTCAGCTTGGCCGCGTGAGTTGCGTCATTCTCATCCTTGATCGTCAGCTTAACAGCGCTGTAGATCCCGCTGTTGTTGCCAGTGTCGATGCTGCCGCCACCAACGCTGTCCTTAATAGTCAGTGTATAACCGCGTGTGACCGCCAACAGGAAGTCATCTCCGGTCTTGGCAGTAGCATTATAAGCATCAAAACCAGCAGCAGGCTTGATGCTGTGACCAGCCAGATCGATGGTCAGATCCTGCATGATTTTATAGCCGGCGGTCAGCTCTACGTCTTCCACCAGCGTGATCACGTTATCGTTGTCCGTATCATTGGGCAATTGATCCGCCGCGAATGCCGTGGTGGTCAGCGAAAGTACTAGGCACAGCATCAGAAACAGGAATGAAAGTTTTCTCTTCATGTTTATTCATACTCCTCCCAAACTTGTATGCCGACCCGGTTTGCCGGGGCGGCAAGTGACCGCGCAGCCACTGCTTGCTACTTTCAATATAGCACTGCCCGTCCGCAAAAGCAATCGGGACCCGGCCTAAAATCGCCGGTCATTCCGCCCTTTTTCAGCATTCGAGCGCCCTTTTCCACCGTCAGACTCCGAAAAACCACGAAAAAAGGGAGAAGCCGTCCGCAAGTGGACGGCTTCTCCTCTCGTCTCGGTCCCGGACCTCTTACAGGTTCTTCTCGTAGGACTCGATCATCTTCTTGACCATCTGGCCGCCGACGGAGCCGGCCTCACGGCTGGTCAGGTCGCCGTTGTAGCCCTGCTTCAGGTTGACGCCCATCTCGGCGGCGGCTTCCATCTTGAACTTGTCCATGGCGGCACGGGCCTCGGGGACATTGATCTTATTGGTGTTCTTACTGGACATAACAGTTTCTCCTTTTCACATCTTACATTTGCGGTGTTTGGGTATCGCAAGCATAGTTTGACCCGCAAGCATGGCGATATGCGAAAAAATTGTCGGTAAAATTTGTGAGTCCATCCAAAAAAGCAGCGATTGCCGCGCCGCCCGGCCATGCCGGGGCGCATTTTTCCGTTCAGCAAAATTTTTTTAAAACAGTGGGAACTTTTTTCCCGCCGCTGCGTCTATTATCCCGGTGCCGCTGGAATGGCGCCGGGCAAATCGCCCAATACTACGATCTGCAAGGAGAATCTTCACATGAAAAAAACTCTGTCTCTGGTGCTGGCCCTGGTGCTGGCCCTGTCTCTCACCGCCTGCGGCGGCAGCAAGGCTGACAGCGGCGATGACGCTGCCGCCTCCAACCTCCCCGCTGACGCTCTGACCCTGCTGACCACCGTGTGGGACAGCATCCCCGAGGATGCCAAATTCCCCGCCGCCGGCGGCGACGCGGAGAACGCCGTGGACGGCGCTCCCGGCACCTTTGATATTTCCGACGCCGACAACCTCAACTATATGCTGACCTTCCCCACTGAGGATGTTGACAAGATCGATGCCGCCGCCTCTCTGGTACACATGATGAACCTCAACAGCTTCACCTGCGGCGCGTTCCACGCCGTCAGCGCTGACGATGTGTCCGCTCTGGCTCAGGATCTGCGGGACGCCATCGCCTCCAAGCGCTGGATGTGCGGCTTCCCCGACAAGCTGGTGGTCATCACCCTGGGCGAGTATGTGGTCTCTATGTACGGTCTTAACGAGAACATCGACACCTTCCGTGACAAGCTGGTGGAGGCCTATCCCGACGCGGTCATCGCCTTTGAGGAGGCCGTTGCTTAAGCTGATCTTAGGCGATCGCACGATCTCAGAGCTTTGAAAGTACTGAGATCTGTCGCGTGGAATGACCTTTCCGGTTTTCCACGCTCTTTCCTCCCGGTTTGGGAAGCGCTGCCCTTTATCATCCCTTTGACAGCGTCCGCGCTTTTGGGCGCGGGCGCTGTGATCTCTCATTAGGAGTCATTCTTATGCTCTTTTCCAGTATCCCATTTTTATATTACTTCCTCCCCTGCGTGCTGATCGTGTACTTTCTGGTGCCGTTCCGGCTGAAAAACACGGTGCTGCTTCTCAGCAGCCTGCTGTTTTACGCCTGGGGCGAGCCCCGGTTCGTGGTGTTTATGATCATCGCCATCCTGCAGGGCTATGTATGCGGCCTGCTGGCGGAGAAATACCGGGCAGAGCGGAAAAAGGCCCGTGTGTGCCTCTGGATCTCCGCCGCCATCAGCCTGGGGCTGCTGGGATACTGCAAGTACGCCGACTTCTTCCTCACCGGCTTCAACGCCGTGACGGGATTGTCCATCCCACTGCTCCATGTGGCGCTGCCCATCGGCATCAGCTTCTACACCTTCCAGATCCTCAGCTATGTGG
>CAZFJB010000166.1:0-3659 GCA_964519775.1 uncultured Oscillibacter sp. | reverse complement strand
TACCCGCATCCTCAAACTGGTTTTCAAACCGGGCGCTGGAGGACCCCACCGACTCCATCCGCACGGAGATCCGGGGTCCCCGGCCCGCCAGCAGCGGCGAACCTGTCAGGCTGCCGATGGGGATGGACAGCTCCCGGGCGGACACCTGATCCAACCGGCTGAGGATCAGGTCCAGCATCTGGGCCTGCAGCCGGTTGAATGCCGCCATATTGCTGCGGACCATGGTGATGCGGCCCTCGTTGTCCGTTTCATAGTGGACCAACTGCTCATAGGCGATCTGGCCGCTGTCGATGGCCTCGTTCACCGCCGCGTAGACCACACGGGTCACGGTGTTGGACACCCGGGTGGAGGCAAGGCTCCCCAGCAGAGGCCTTAGCTGTGCCCCGGCGTAGAGCACAAAGGCCAGCAGCCCGGACACCGCCAGAAACGCCAGCGCCCGCCGGACCTGCCGTGGGTCCGGCCCCCGGTGATAGTAGAAAAAGCCGGGACGCAACCCCTCACCCCCTCTGCATTTGCTCCTTCAGCCTATGCGGAAGAGGTCGTACATTATCAGTTCAATTCGTTGACGATGGCCTTGAACACCTGGCCTCGCTCCATAAAGTTGGCAAACCGGTCAAAGGACGTGCTGGCGGGAGAGAGCATCACCACATCCCCCGGCTGGGCCCGTTCGTCGGCAATGGCCACCGCCTCGTGATAATCCGCCACGTCCAGGATCTCAAGTCCCGCGTAATTCTCCGCCTGCTCCACCGCCTGCCGGATAACTCCCGCCGTCTTGCCGCACAGCAGCAGCAGCTTCACACGCTCGTTCACCGCCGGGCCCAGGGGATCGTAGGAAATGCCCTTGTCCTTGCCGCCGGCAATCAGGATCACCTTTTCCGGGAAGGAATTGAGTCCGGCGATGGTGCGGCTGGGGCTGGAGGCGATGGAATCGTTATACCACCGGACGCCGTTCCGCTCCCGGATCAGCTCGATCCGGTGCTCCACACCGCCGAAGGTCCGGGCGATCTCCCGCATGGTCTCATGGCTGACCATGCCCCGCACGGCGGCAAAAGCCGCCATATAGTTTTCAATATTGTGGACGCCGGGCAGCAGGATTTCCTTCGTTTCCAGAATAGGCGTCACCTGGCCGCAAAAGGCATCATAGATCACGCCGTCCTCGCAGAATACGCCGCTTTCCACCCGCCGCTTCCGGGAGAACCAGCGCACCTCCCCTACAGCCTTGACAGCCTGGGCAGCGCAGTCATCATTATCGGCATTGAACACGGCAATATCTTGCGGAGTCTGATGTGTAAAGATATTTGCCTTTGCATCTACATACTCCCGATAGTCCTTGTGGACATCCAGATGATTGGGCGCCAGATTGGTGGTAACGGCGATGCGGGGGCTTTTTTTCATGGTCATCAACTGGAAGGAACTCAGCTCCAGCACCGCCGCGTCCTCCGGCCGCATCTCCGGCGTGTCACACAGCAGCGGGTGGCCGATATTGCCCCCCACATGGACGATCTTCCCCTCCGCCGCCAGCAGCCGGGAGATAATGGTCGTGGTGGTGGTCTTGCCGTCCGACCCGGTCACAGCGATGATGGGACAGGGGCAAACATCAAAAAATGCCTCCATCTCCGAGGTCAGCACGCCGCCCTCCGCCACCGCCGCCGCGATCTCCGGCACATCCGGCCGCATCCCCGGCGTGCGGAAGATGACATCCTCATGGAGATCGGAGAGATACCCCTCCCCCAGCACAAGCTGGCAGCCCTGGTCCGCCAGCGCCGCGCCCAGTTCGCCTAAATTCTCCTTTTTATCCCGGGCGGTCACGGAAATGCCCCGCTCCAGCAGTTTTTCGATCAGCGGCCGGTTGGATACCCCAATGCCGATGACACTCACTGTTTTCCCCCGCAAAGAGGACAGATATGCTTCAAAATCCATAGAAATCCCCCATTCCGCCACTGTGCGCGGCACAAATAGAAATGAAAGTCTCTCCCCTCGGAATGGGGGATCTTGCCATCATCGTCGGTTGCCCGAAGGGCGAGACGATGGGCTTTTCAATAAATTATAGTGTGATTTTTCACACGAACGCTCCTCATAAAGGGTCCCGGACCCTGTTCCACTTCTGTAAAGCCGCGCCTTCTTCTCCCCGGAACGCTCCGGCAGGCACGGCGACCCTAACAGTATTTTATACCATATTTCCCCGGAAAGTACAACCGCGGAATTTCAGGCAGCGCTCCGTCTCTGGCCTCCCGCGTATCGCCGCCGCCTTTTTCGGAAAAATTAACGCTTTTTTCACAAATATCGCTTCTTCTCTTGACAAGCGTCCTGCTTTTTTGTATAGTGATATAGTATTGAAAACTATTTTCCAGGGAGAAATAGACTATGTTAAATCTTGTCAGCGACAGCAGCTGTGACCTGTTTTCCGGCCCGCTGTCCTCCTCCGCGCAGTTGACCGTTGTTCCCATGTGCCTGCGGGTGGGGGATCATGAATACCCGGACACGCCGGAGCTCTCCATCCCGGAGCTGCTCTCCGGCCTGACGCAGTATGCCTCTTCCTCCGCCTGCCCCTCCCCCGCCGCCTTTGCGGAGGCCTTTGAGCAGGGAGAGGAGACCGTCTGCGTCACTATCTCCGCCAACCTCTCCGGCACCTACAATGCCGCTGTGGTCGCCCGGGATATGGTGCTGGCGGAGCATCCCGAAAAGAAGATCCACATTGTCAACTCCTGTTCCACCGCCGGAGCCATGATCCTCATTCTGCGGAAAGCCGCCGCCCTGGCGAAGGAGTGTATTCCCTTTGAGACACTGTGCCAGCGGCTGGAGGAATACCGGGCCTCTCTGCGGACCTGCTTCACTCTGGAGTGTTTTGACAATCTGGTCAAAAACGGCCGCATGGCCCCCATCGCCGGCGCTCTGCTGCAAACACTGGGCATCCACATCATTGCCGACGCCACGCCGGAGGGCACCATCCACGTCGCCAAAAAGGCCCGGGGCGAGGCCCATACCTTCAAGGGCATCGCCCAGCTCATGGCCGAAGCCAAGGACTGTGCCGGCAGCCAGGTCATCATCTGCCACTGCCAGAATCCCGGCGGCGCGGAGCGGCTGCGCCAGGCCATCCAGGCACGGCTGGCGGTGGCCTCTGTGGAGATCAGGGAGTGCCGAGGCCTGACCAGTTTTTACGCCATGGATCAGGGCCTTATCATCGGATACTGACTGATTTTGGACGCCTCCGAACTGTCGGGGGCGTCTTTTTTTGCCGGAAGACAGACCCGGAGGCCGAAACTTTCTTGACTTCCACCGTATTTTTCAGTACAATACCACTGCGAGGAAAACAGACAGTCGCGCGATCGGGGCGAAAGGCCCGTTCGTGAGGAAAGTCCGGGCTCCACAGGGCAAGGATAACGGGTAACGCCCGCCGAAGGCGACTTCAGGAAAAGTGCAACAGAGATATACCGCCTCGTCGTCGCAAGCTTCATATCCTTCGCTGTGCTGTGAACAGCGCAGCTCACTCATTCCGCTGCTCCTCCTCTTCCGAAAAGAACCGCTTTGCTGGGTTCTTTTCGGAGTAACGGGGGGTTGGACGGGGGAAACGAATTAATGAAGAATATGAAACTTGTGATGACGAGGTAAGGGTGGAAAGGCGAGGTAAGAGCTCACCCGATGGTGCGTGAAAGTATCCA
>CAZFJB010000165.1:0-3680 GCA_964519775.1 uncultured Oscillibacter sp. | reverse complement strand
CAGACCATCGTGGCCGCCGGCAAGGGCAGCACCCCGGAGTATGCCCTGCGGTATCTGCTGAATGAAACCGGCATCGATCCCGATAAGGATGTCACCATCGACTGGAAGAGCGAACACAGCGAGTGCGTGGCGGCCATGGCCGCTGGTCAGGCTACCATCGCCCTGCTGCCCCAGCCCTTCGTCACCGTGGCCGGGACCAAGATCGAGGGGCTGCGCTCCGCCCTGGACCTGACGGAGGAATGGGCCAAGCTGGACAACGGCTCTGGCCTGCTCACCGGCGTCATCGTGGGCCGGAGGGCGTTTATTGAGGAGCATCCGGCGGCTGTCAGCACGCTGCTGACGGACTATGCCGCCTCCGTGAAGTGGGTGAATGAAAACACCGCCGACGCGGCCCAGCTTGTTTCCCAGTATGGGATCATTGAGGCTGCTCCTGTGGCGGAGAAAGCGCTGCCCAACTGCAACATCGTCTGCGTCACCGGCACGGAGATGGAGGCGATGCTCTCCGGCTATCTCCAGGTCCTCTTTGACGCGGAGCCCACCTCTGTGGGCGGCAAGCTGCCCGGGGACGATTTCTATTTTGATGTGACCGATTGAACCGGCAGATATACGGCAGGGCGCAGCCCTGCCGTATTCTGAAAGAAAGGAGCGCCGCCTGTGGACAAGAAAAAACCGATGCTCCGCCTGTGGGCAGTGCTGTTCTGGCTGGCTGTGTGGCAGACGGCCAGTATGGCTCTTGCCGCCCTCTATCCCCATGGACATCTGCTGTTGGCCTCGCCTTTGGCGGCGGCGGCGCGGCTGGGAGAGCTGGCGGTCACCGCCGCTTTCTGGCGGGCGGTGGCCTGGTCGGCCCTGCGCATTTTCGGCGGCTTTTTGCTCTCGGCGGCACTGGCCATCCTGTGCGCCGCCCTGGCAGCGTGGAAGGACTGGTTCCGGGAGCTGCTGGCCCCGGTGGTGGCGGTGATCAAGGCGGTGCCGGTGGCCTCCTTCATCATTCTGGCTCTGGTGTGGCTGGACAGTGAGGATCTCTCCCTCTTCATCTCCGCCCTGATGGTGTTCCCGCCGGTATATCTGGGGGTGCTGGAGGGCATCCGCCAGACGGACCGCCAGCTTTTAGAGATGGCCCGGGTGTTCCGTGTCTCCTTTGGGCGGCAGGTGCGGGGACTGTATCTTCCCCAGACACTGCCCTATTTCCGGGCGGCTGCCTCCACGGCTCTGGGCCTTTGCTGGAAAGCCGGGGCGGCGGCGGAGGTCATCGGTCTGCCCGCCGGGTCTGTGGGTGAGCGGCTCTACACCGCCAAGGTCTATTTCCAGACCCCGGACCTCTTTGCCTGGACCGCTGTGATCGTTGCGGTGTCTGTGGTGTTTGAGCGGGTATTTTTGGCGCTGGTGGACGCGCTGGCGGGAAAGGCGGGGCGCTGATGGACGTACGGAATGTGTATAAAGCCTACGGCGGCCGCCCGGTGCTGACGGACGTGTCCTTCACTGCCGGTGTGGGCGTTACCGCCCTGTGGGCACCCTCCGGTGCGGGAAAGACCACCCTGCTGCGGATCCTGATGGGGCTGGAAACGCCGGACAGCGGGACCCTGACAGGGACAGACGCGCGCTGGAGCGCCGTTTTTCAGGAGGATCGCCTGCTGGAAGGGCTGGATGCCCACGGCAACCTCCGCTTCGCCCTGGGAAGCGATTACCGGAGAGCGGAGGCGGAGGAAACGCTCACGGCCCTGGGACTGCGGGACACGGGTACCAAACCGGTCCGGGACTGGTCCGGCGGCATGAAGCGGCGGCTGGCACTGGCCCGGGCGCTGCTGGCCCGGAGCGATGCCATCGCCCTGGATGAGCCCTTCACCGGATTGGATCAGGACAGCCGCGCCGCGGCGGCAGCGTGCATCGCCCGGGCGGCAAAGATGAAGCCGGTGCTGCTGGTGACCCACGACCGGGAGGATCTGGCCGCCCTGGACGCAAAGGTGATCTGCCTGTGACCGCCGATAAGGTAAAAAAGCGCTCCGACGCATAGCGTCGGAGCGCTTTTTAGATCACGGTCAGCGGTGGAGCCGGCGCAGGAGCTGCCGACCCATGTTGGCAAAGGCCCACATCAAACTGGCACCCAGGGCGATGCCCAGAGCGTACTGGGCGGTCTGGGTGGCGTAGCCATTGGCCAGAGGGGAGCGCTGCACGGTATAGTACATGGTGTAGTATAGCGTCCGCCCGGGGATCAGGGGGATCAGCAGCGCCGGGGTCAGAAACAGCGTGGTCGGGGCCCGCAGCAAGGCCGCCAGCACCTCGGCGTACAGCGCGGCCACGGCGGAGGCCACCAGCGTGGGCAGCAGGATCCCATCCAGCGCCCGCTCCGCGGCGAAATAGGCGGCGCAGGTCAGCACCCCGCCCAGGGACGCCGGCAGCAAAAACCGCCGCCGCAGATGAAACACCAGGCAAAAGCCCAGCGACCCGGTAAAGGAGGTCAAAAGCTGTACGATCATAGGCCAAACCTCCCCAAGATCCAGAATCCGGTCATGAAGCCCATGGCCAGAGCGGCGGCCCACAGCAGCGTTTCGATGAGCCGCATGGCGCCGGAAATGGTGGAGCCCACCATCATATCCCGCACGGCATTGGTCAAAGCCATGCCGGGGATCAGCAGCATGATGTCGCCGATCATGATGAGATCCAAATGCAGACCGGGGAACAGGGCCGTCCACAGGGGGATCACCGTCCCCACCGCCAGGGCGGCAAGCAGGTTGAACACCAGCCGGTTAGGGCAGGCGGGGGAGAAATACCGCTGGAGCCAGCAGATCAAAAGCCCGAACAGGGCGGCGGAGAGGCCGTCCATCAGCGTTCCGCCGAAAAAGAGGGTGCAGCTCCAGGCTGCCAGCATACTGCCAAGATACACCCAGAAGGTCCGGGGGCCGTCCGCCGTGATGGCGGCGATCTCACCGGAGAGCCGCCGGATGGACAGGGGACAGACGCAGCACCGCCGGCTCAGGGCGTTCAGGTTTTCCAATACGCTCAGGTCCGTTCCGCCGGGGGAGAGGATGCGCCGGGTCTGGGTGATGTCCCGCCCGTCCGGCAGGGACATAGTGACCACCATGCTGGCGGTAATGACGAATACGTTCATCCGCACGGCACCGTAGGCCGCCCCCAGCCGGGTCAGGGTGTCCTCCACCCGGTTCACGTCCGCTCCCGCCGCCAGCATCCCCTCGCCCAGATCCAAAAAACAGTGGAGCAAAGCCTCCGGCTGTTCCATCAAGATGGGCTCGGCTTCCATCATTTAAAAACCAAAGAGCATGGCGCGGCGGATCTCCGCCAGGGAGTGGGCACCGCACATGGCCATGGTGTCCGACAGCTCTGCCTGGAGCTTGTCCACATAGGCCTGGATACCGGCTTCGCCGCCGCCATAGACCATGGTGACGAAGGGCCGGGCGATCAGCACCGCGTCGGCACCCAGGGCCAGGGCCTTGAATACATCCATGCCGGAGCGGATGCCGCCGTCCACAAAGATCTTCATCTTTCCGTCTACAGCGTCCACGATGGCGGGCAGGACCTCCGCCGTGGCGGGGCACTGATCCAGCACCCGGCCGCCGTGGTTGGACACCACGATGCCGGCGGCGCCGGCGTCCAGCGCCTTTTTGGCGCCCTCAACGGTCATGATGCCCTTGAGGATAAAGGGCTTGCCCACAGCCTGGGCG
>CAZFJB010000164.1:0-3683 GCA_964519775.1 uncultured Oscillibacter sp. | reverse complement strand
TACAACTTCAGAGCGGATACGCTCCCGGCGGTTTTATCCTGTTCTCAGACCCGGCGGCCCATCTCATAGGCCTCTGCCATAGCGGGAGTACCGATGACCTTGCCCTTTTCGTAGACACCGGTGCCGTAGATCACGCCCATTTCCCTGGCGCCCTCCACACAGTCGGCATAGCCCCGGAAGCAGGCCAGGGTAGTCTCCATAGAGGAGATCTCCTCATCCGCGGCGGTCATGATGTAGTATAATTCCTTGTCTCTGACCTCCAGCCAGCGGGCCACGGTCCGGTCGATGACCGCTTTGAGCTGGGCATCAATGGAGTAGAAGTACACGGGGCTGGCCAGCACCAGCACATCCGCGTCGATCATCTTCTGCAGAACGTCTGCCATATCGTCCTTGATGGCGCACACGCCGGTATTCTTGCAGGCGTAGCAGCCCCGGCAGCAGGCGATATTTTTCTCCGCCACCCGGATCTTTTCCACGTTGTGTCCGGCCTCGGAAGCGCCTCTGGCGAACTCGTCGCACAGCAGGTCGGAGTTGCCGCCCTTTCTGGGGCTGCCGGATAAGATCAATACCTTTTTACTCATAAACTTGCCTTCCTTTACCAGTTTTTCTTTTCCTTGGCGGAGTCATGGGACGATTTCCGCTCTTCCACCATCTTCACGAACCATTCTACCATATTCGGGTCCGTATGGGAGAAAAAAGCGCTCTTTTTTTGATCCAGCTTGGCGATGGCAGCCATCTCCTCCTCTGACAAGCGGAAATCAAACACATTCAGGTTTTCCTCCATCCGCTCCTGGTGGGTGGACTTGGGGATGACCACGATGCCCCGCTGGAGATGCCAGCGCAGCATCACCTGAGCGGCGGTCTTGCCGTACCGCTGGCTGATGGCCTTCAGCTCCGGCAGATCGAACAATCCGCCCCGGCCCTCACCGAAGGGAGCCCAGGCTTCCAACTGGATGCCGTATTTTTCATGCCAGTGTTTGCTCTCCGTCTGCTGGTGCAGGGGGTGGATCTCCACCTGATTGACCTGGGGCTTGACGCGGGCGAAGGAGGCCAGATCCACCATGCGGTCGGGGTAGAAGTTGGAGATGCCGATGGCCCGGAGCCTGCCCTCGTCATAAAGGTCCTCCAGGGCCCGGTAAGCGCCGTAAACATCGCTGAAGGGCTGGTGCAGCAGGCACAGGTCCAGATAATCCGTCCCCAGCTTTTCCATGGACGCCAGCACGGAGGCGCGGCAGGCGTCGTAGCCGTAATGCTCGATCCAGACCTTGGTGGTCAGAAAGATCTCCTGCCGGGGCACGGCGCTTTTGGCAATGGCGGCGCCCACTTCCTCTTCGTTGAAGTAGCTCTGGGCGGTGTCGATCAGGCGGTAGCCGGCCTCCAGCGCGTCGGTGACGCAGCGCTCGCACTCGTCCTTGGTGACCTGATAGACGCCGTAGCCAAGCTGGGGCATCCGCACGCCGTTATTCAGTGTGATATGATCCATGATACATCCTCCTTGCAATTATTTGCTGATGATAGTATCATCGTATCATCCGGTAGTAACTACCGGTCAAGAACTTTTTTGGGAGATTTGCCATGTATACCATGAAACAGGCCTGTGAGCGGACGAATATGCGGTACGAGACGCTGAAATTCTACTGCAATCAGGGCCTTGTGCCCGGGGTGAAGCGGGACGCGCATAACCGCCGGGTGTTTGACGAGCGGGACATCGCCTGGATCAACAGCCTCACCTGCCTGAAAAACTGCGATCTGAGCATTCAGGAGATGAAGGCATATATCCGGCTGTGCCGGCAGGGGCCGGCCTCCATCCCGGAGCGGAAGGCATTTCTGGCGGACAAGCGGGAGGAGCTGCTGGAAAAGCAGAAGGCGCTGCAGGCGACCCTGGACTATATCGACTGGAAACAGGGATTTTATGACGATGTCCTTGCAGGGAAAACACCCTATGTGAGTAACCTGTCCCCGGCGACGGAGGAATGAGCGGTGACTTGCAATTTCCGGGCCTGCGCCTTGACAGGCGGGAATGGCCCTGCTATCATTGAAAAAAGCGGGCAGACGGAGATGACTGTTCGCTTTTTGGAATAGAAATGAGACTTTGCATGGTGAAAGAGAGGGGAAGAATATGGAAAGAAAGGGTCGCCGGATGTATCTTTTTTTCCTGATCTATTTTTTCTTCTGGATGGCTTACAATACCTTGGACCCCTATTTGGGAGTTTTTTATGAGAGCAAAGGACTGAGCGGAACGCAGATCGGCATGGTCGGCAGCTTCTTTTCTGTCGGCATGGTGGTCGCCGCCATCATCAGCGGGTCCGTGGAGGACCGGATCGGCCGGCCCAGCCGCATGATCAGCATATTGCTGCTGGGAGTCCTGCTGTTTACGGCGATGCTGTATATGGGCAGATCGGTATACATGATCTGCTTTTCTGTATTCTTGTATGGCTGCTGCAATTCGCCCATCAATGGGATCGTTGATAAAGTGCTTTTGGACGAACTGCAGGGAGATCAGCAGCGCTACTCCTTCTATCGGACAGGCGGGACGACCGGTGCGGGAGCGGGCGTGATCCTTGCCGGCATCCTGGTCAAAAGTCCCACCTTTTTCCCAATTTTTATCCTTTTCTGGCTTTTGATGGGGCTGTGCGGCCTTTGTGCCCGGAATATGCCTCAGGAGCATCTTGCCCCTGCCCAGCGGCCCGGCCTTCGGGATTACATCGACCTGGCCCGGGAGGCCAATTTCGGGCGGATCTATATCACGCTGGCCTGCTGGGGGTTTACGGAGAGCAGTTCTCTTCAGCTTTTGGCGCTTTATATCACAGAAATCGGGTTGGATACACGCCTGACCAGCGTTTTCATCGCGGTGGCCATGGTGGGAGAGTTTTTGGCCTTTATCTGCACACCGCGGCTGCAAAGGAAACTGTCTTATAGACAGATCCTGGCGCTGGCCTTTTTGCTGCAGGTCCTGCGGGTGGGCTCTTTGACACTGCTGGCTGTGCTGCCCCTGCCGGTGGTGATTTTGCTGCAGTTGATCGGCGGCGGTTCCTTTGCCCTGATCTACTCCACCATCACAGGCGTCATCAGCCAGGTCTATCCGGCGAAGGTTGCCTATTCCGCCCAGACCTTAAAGCTGGTGTTTTACCGGGGGATCGGGATGCCTTGCGGGACGATGCTGCTGGGCGCTCTGCTGGATGTGCAGCGGATCACGGCGGGCTATTGGGTGCTGACGGCTGCGGCCTGCGCGGCTATGGTATATTATCTGCTGCCGCTGCCCCATGCGTCCTCCCGGATCATTTGAGATACCGCGGCGTTTTTACCCTTGAGAAAAATGGAGCATAGCAAATGCCCCCGGCTTGCAGCCGGGGGCATTTTGGCAGACAGGGGGAGTCCTGTCGGAGTTATGGAGATGAAGGGGCAGTTACCGCAGTGGCTCAGGGCTTCAGGGCAGCTACCCACTGGCCGTATTTGGCCACGTTGGCGGCGGCGTCTGCCGCGTCCTTGCCCTGGGTCAGGATGTAGACCTTGATCTTCGGCTCCGTGCCGGAGGGGCGCACCAGGATCACGGTGCCGTCCGCCAGCTCAAAGCGCAGCACGTTGGAGCCGGACAGCTCCATGGTGCCGGTCTCGCCGGTAGCGCAGTTGATGACGCTGCCGTCGGTGTAGTCCTTGCGGACCGCCACCTTCACGCCGCTGAT
>CAZFJB010000163.1:0-3696 GCA_964519775.1 uncultured Oscillibacter sp. | reverse complement strand
TGGGCGTGGACATCGACTCCATGCTCATCTCCCAGCCGGACACCGGCGAGCAGGCCCTGGAGATCACGGAGGCGCTGGTGCGCTCCGGTGCCATCGACGTTATCGTGGTGGACTCCGTTGCCGCCCTGGTGCCCCGGGCGGAGATCGAGGGCGAGATGGGTGACAGCTATGTGGGCCTCCACGCCCGGCTCATGAGTCAGGCGCTGCGCAAGCTCACCGGCGCTGTGGGTAAGACCAACACCATCGTCATTTTCATCAACCAGCTTCGTGAGAAGGTGGGCGTGATGTACGGCAACCCCGAGGTCACCACCGGCGGCCGGGCACTGAAGTTCTACTCCTCCGTCCGCATTGACGTGCGCCGCGTTGAGGCGCTGAAAAACGGCGGCGAGGTGGTGGGCAACCGCACCCGGGCCAAGGTGGTGAAGAACAAGGTGGCGCCCCCCTTCCGGGAGGCGGAGTTCGACATCATGTACGGCGAGGGCATCGCCCGCATGGGCGAGCTGGTGGACCTGGGCGCCCGCCTGGGCATCATCACCAAGGCCGGTTCCTGGTTCTCCATGGGGGAGACCCGCATCGGCCAGGGCCGGGACGCCGCCAAGAAGTATCTGGAGGAGAATCCCGACATCGCCGCCGAGGTGGAAGCCCAGATCCGGGCCAATTTCGACAAGCTGATGGGCAACCAGTCCCGCATCGCCGCGGCCAAGGCCGCCGGCAAGGCGGTGAATGTCTCTGCCGACGATTTCAACGATGAGGATTGAGCGCTTAGAGGCGTCCAAACATAAAAAGGGCCGGGTCCTGGTATTCCTGGCGGACGGCAGCTTGCTGAAGGTCACGGAACAGGAGCTTCTGACCTTCGGCCTCCGGGTGGGGGATGAACTGGATGAGGAGACCCTGGGGCGGCTGAAAGCTGCCGCCGGGGTGTCCAACATCAAGACCACAGCGGCGGATCTCATTGGCCGCCGGGCCATGAGCCGCCGGGATCTGGAGCGGAAGCTGCGGGAAAAAGGGGCCTCTGAGACGGAGGCCCGGTACGCTGGAGAGTGGCTGGAGGCCATCGGCGCCCTGGATGACGCGGCCTATGCCGCCGCCCTGGTCCGCCACTGCGGTGACAGGGGCTACGGCCCCCGCCGCACCCGGGAAAAGCTGCGGGAAAAGGGCGTTCCCCCCGAATTGTGGGAGGATGCCCTGGCGGAACTGCCGGAGGATGACGGTCAGATCGATCGCTTTTTAAACCAGAAGCTCCATGGCCGCCTTCCGGATGAGAAGGAGAAAAAACGCCTGACGGACGCGCTGCTGCGCCGGGGCTTTTCCTGGAGCGACATCAAGGCGGCGTGGGGGCGCTATGGCTCCGGGATCTGGGAGGATTGACCCAGACAGCCCTCACAAAATCCGCACTGAAGCGCAGACCCGCCTGAAAGGTTTGCAGCGTTTCCCAATGCTGGAAGCGGGCAGCGGCCGCCGCAAAGCGATTTAAAAATTCCGTCTCCATGGCCGCTTCGATCTGCGCTTCCATAGCGCGGTATTCTTCCAGCGCGGCTTGGTATTCCGTGTCCTTGGGCGGGAGCAGGGGCGCTGTGCAGTAAAATTCCAGATCATCAAGAAAAGAGTCCATCGAGAATCTCCTATCATAAAGTTTACTTTTTGTAGATTTTACGATAGTCTACTAAAAGTGAAATGCCAAGGGGTTTTATGGAAAAAGGAAATGTTTTTTGGGAAAGAGTGTATCTTTTGCGAAAAGAAGCGGGACTGAGCCAGAAACAATTGGGTGAAGTTTTGGGACTTTCCAATAAAGCGATCTGCACGATGGAAAGCGGACAACGGGGAACGACCATCGAAAAGCTGGTGCTGCCGGCTGCGTATTTCCACGTTTCCACGGACTATCTGCTGGGCATTACGGACGATCCCGCGTGGCGGGGCGGACCCTGGGACGGGCCTATGTCCGACTGAGCTCCTAAATTTTATTTCGGAGGAATCATTTTGAGTTACAATGTATCCTTTATTTCCCTGGGCTGTGCCAAAAACCAGGTGAACTGCGAACAGATGATGTCGCTTTGCGCCCAGGCGGGCTACGCCATCCAGGCCCAGCCGGAGGGCTGCGACGTGGTGGTGGTGAACACCTGCGGCTTCCTGGCCTCCGCCTGTGAGGAGGCCATTGAGAATATCTTAGAGATGGCGGAACTGAAAAAGGCGGGACTGGTGAAAAAGATCCTGGTCACCGGCTGCATGAGCCAGCGCTACAAGGGGGATATTTTCGATGAACTGCCGGAGGTGGACGGCGTTTTGGGCACCGGCAGCTATGGCGACATTGCCGACGCCATTGCCGAGGTGATGGAAAAGGGCACCAAGCCCTGCCACCTGGGCAATATCCACACCGCCAACCAGAGCGGCAGCCGCATTTTGTCCACGCCCCCCTGGTATGCCTATCTCCGCATTGCCGAGGGCTGCGACAACCACTGTGCCTTCTGCGTGATCCCCTCCCTGCGGGGCAAGTATCGCAGCCGGCCCATGAACGAACTGCTGGACGAGGCGGCGGAACTGGCCTCCGCCGGGGTGAAGGAGCTGATCGTCATCGCCCAGGACATCACCCGGTACGGCACGGACCTGGATGGCACCTATCAGCTCCCCAAACTGCTGCGGGAGCTGTGCAAGCTGGATTTCAAGTGGATCCGGCTCCACTACCTCTATCCCACCGACACCACCGATGAGATGATCGAGGTCATCGCCACGGAGCCAAAGATCGTCAAGTATCTGGACATTCCCATCCAGCACTGCAACGATCAGATCTTAAAGGCCATGAACCGCCGGGACACCAAGGAGAGCCTGGTGACGCTGCTGGCGGAGCTGCGGCGGCGCATCCCCGGCCTGGTGCTGCGGACCAGCCTGATCGCCGGCCTCCCCTATGAGGACGAGGCGGCCTTTGAGGAGCTGTGCGAATTTTTGCGGGACGTGAAGATCGAGCGGGCCGGCGTGTTCCCCTTCTCCCCGGAGGACGGCACCCGGGCGGCGCTGATGGACCATGTGGACATGGAAGAGGCCACCCGCCGGGCGGAGCTGGCGGTGGACGTCCAGTCCGACATCATCGACGCGTACAACGACTCCATCCTGGGCGAAGAGCGGGAGGTTTTGTGCGAGGGTTACGATCCCCAGGCCCAGATGTTCTATGGCCGCAGCTATGCGGAGTCCCCGGATATCGACGGCCGTGTCTGGTTCACCGCGGAGGAGGAGATCGCCCCCGGCACCTTTGTCAATGTTCGCCTCACCGGTGTGATGGACGGCGAGGTCACCGGCGAGCAGGTCTAAAAGGAGAGATAGCTATGAATTTACCCAATAAACTGACTATGCTGCGGATCGTGTTGATCCCGGTGTTCATGGTGGTGCTCTACTGGGATTTCCCCGGCGCCACCTGGGCGGCTCTGGCCATTTTCATCCTCGCCAGCCTGACGGATCTGCTGGACGGAAAAATCGCCAGAAAGTACAATTTGGTGACAGATTTTGGCAAATTTGCCGATCCGCTGGCGGATAAAATGCTGGTAACGGCGGCTATGCTCTGGTTCGTGGAAATCGGCCAGATGCCCGCCTGGGCGCTGCTGATCGTGCTGATCCGGGAGTTTGCCGTCAGCGGTCTGCGGATGATCGCCAGTGACAAGGGCCGGGTCATCGCCGCCGGCTGGTCCGGCAAGGTGAAGACCGCCAGCA
>CAZFJB010000162.1:0-3756 GCA_964519775.1 uncultured Oscillibacter sp. | reverse complement strand
TAGATGCTCCAGATGCCGCCCATGGGGGCGATGAGGTACTTCCAGATGAACACCATAACGCCGCCGCAGAGCATACCGGCCAGGATGCCCTGCCAGTTGCTGCGCTTCCAGAAGAGGGCAAAGAGCACCGCGGGGCCAAAGGCCGCGCCGAAGCCTGCCCAAGCGAAGGACACCACCCGGAACACGGAGCTGTTGGGGTCCCGGGCCAGGAAGATGGACACCAGGGAGATCACCACCATAGTGCCCCGGGCCAGCAGCACGCTCTTTTTCTCGTCCAGTTCGATCTTGAAGAACTCCCGGACCAGGTTCTGGGACACGGAGGAGGACGCCGCCAGGAGCTGGGAGTCCGCCGTGGACATGGTGGCAGCCAGGATGCCCGCCAGGATCACGCCGGCGATCAAGGCGGCGAAGGCGCCGTATCCGCTGATGAGGCTGGAGATGCGGACAACGATCGTCTCGGCATCCGCAAGCTGCTCCATGGCGCCGCTCTTGGTCATGCCGTTGCCCACCACGCCGATAAACACGGCCACCGCCATGGAGATCACCACCCACACGGTGGCGACACGGCGGCTCAGTGTCAGCTTCTTCTCGTCCTCAATGGCCATGAAGCGCACCAGGATGTGGGGCATACCGAAATAGCCCAGGCCCCAGGCCAGCAGAGAGCAGACCGTCAGGAAGCCGTAGGAGCCGGAGCCGCCGGTGGCGGGATCGTGGATCCGGGTCAGGGAGAGATAGCCCTCCAGTGAGCGGGCGTTGTCCATCACGGCGCCGATGCCGCCGGCACGGGTCACGCCGAAGCCCAGGACCACGATCAGCGCGATGGTCATGATGATGGACTGGATCAGGTCCGTGAAGGAAGCCGCCATGAAGCCGCCGGTAACGGTGTAGATCACGATGACGGCGGCGGAGATCACCATGGCGGTGCCGTAATTCATGTCAAACAGCGTGCCAAACAGCTTGCCGCAGGCGGAAAAGCCGGAGGCCAGATAGGGCACGAAGAAGATCATGATGATGACAGCCGAAAGAGCGGAAAGGAAATTTTTCTTGTCGCCCCAGCGCTTGGAGAAAAACTGCGGGATCGTGATGGCGTCCAGCCGGATGGAGTAGCGCCGGATGCGGCGGGCTACAATGAGCCAGTTGAGATAGGTGCCCACGGCCAGACCAATGGCGGTCCAGCTTGCCTCCGCCAGACCGGTGAGATAGGCCACGCCGGGCAGGCCCATCAAAAGCCAACTGCTCATGTCGGACGCCTCCGCGCTCATGGCGGTGACAAAGGGGCCCAGCTTCCGCCCGCCCAGATAAAAATCATCGACAGAATTGTTCTTTTTGGCGAACCAAACGCCAACGCCCAGCATTGCCAGCAGATAAACGGCAATGGCGGTCATCATCAGGATCTGCTCAGTGGTCATACGATGTACTCCTTTTCTTTTCTCAATGTTTGACATCATAGCACACTTTTAACAAGAATGAAATACAGAACATGGTATAGAATATAGTCTATACCATGTTCTGTTAAAATCCTGTTTTCTCTTTTGTTTTCAGCAAAAACAAACTGTACGATTTTCAGAAATCCGTTCCGTACAAAAAATAAATTTCAGTGATCCGCGCGAAAGCTCTCCAGAAACAAGGGCGTCATCTTGTCAGCATAGGCCACCAGAGAGTAGTCACCGCCGCAGAGGCACCAGTCGTAAAGCTGGGCCCGCTCCCACATGGCAAAGGCCTTGACGATCTCATCCGTGGTCAGCTCCGGGCGGAACTCTCCCCGCTCCATACCCTGGCGGACGATCTGGCGCAAGACCCGGAAATACACCCGGCTCCGGTCCAGCAGATGCTTCTCTCCCCGGGCCAGAAGCTGGGTGGACAGCAGGCGGGTCAGCAGATCAATGGACACGCTGGACTCGATCATGGCGTAAAGCTCATGGTTGATGTAAGCCAGAGTCTCCACCGCAGAGCGCTCCGGGTCCAGGGTGGGCATCAGTTCCTCATACTTTTCGTCAAACACCGTGGAAAGGGTGCCCATCAAGGCGTCCTTCCCGTCAAAATAGTGGTAAAAAGAGCCCTTGGAGGTGCCGGACTCGAACACAATGTCCTCCACGGTGGTCCCCTCATACCCCTGCTCGTAGAAGAGCTTCCAGGCGGCGGAGATGATCCGTCCCCGGGTATTGCGGCTGTTTTTCTTTGCCATGCTGTTCCCTCCCTGTGGGCAAACTGCTTTTCGCGGCATCTCTGGCGGCCGCCCCATGGGGGCGAAACGGAGCGCCATAAAGATACATGACTGCTTTGCGGCTATTTTATCACGTCTTTCCGTGTCTGACAAGCGCAAGACCCCCGGAGCGGCCGTAGGCCGCTCCGGGGGGCAGAAGTCTGACTTTTTAGTCGTAGCGCAAAGCGTCGATGGGATTCAGCTTGGCCGCCTTGTTGGCGGGCAGATAGCCGAAGGCCACACCGATGGCCACGGACACGCCAAAGGCCACAGCAATGCCCGAAATAGTGGGCACCGCCACAAAGCCATCGTTCCCGGTGCCCAGCACCAGGGCGATGACGTTGGTGATGACGTTGGCCATGATGATGCCGAACAGGATCCCGATCACGCCGCCGATGGCGGAGGTGGTGCCAGCCTCGATGATAAACTGGCTGCGGATATCCCGCCCCTTGGCGCCCAGGGATTTGCGGATACCGATCTCCCTTGTCCGCTCCGTGACGGACACCAGCATGATGTTCATGATGCCGATGCCGCCCACCAGCAGGGAAATGGCGGCGATGAAGGTCAGGATCGCCATCAGCAGGTCCACCATGGAATCCATGGCGTCCATCATCTCAGCGGAGGTCATGACCATGTAGTTATCCGAGGAGTTATAGGTCTTGTAGAGCCGCCGCTCCACGATGCCCTTGGCGGTGGAGGCCAGATCCCGGCTGGCGGCGGTGATTAGGTACATACTGCCGCCGCCCCCCATCATCGCGTTGCCACCGCCCATCCACTGCGCGTTGCGGTAGGGGATGTAAATAATATCGTCGCCGCTGCCCTCACTGCCGTCGGCATTCTCATCCAAGACACCGATGACGGTATAGGGCGTGCCGTTCAGCGTCAGGGTCTTGCCCATGGCATCGCCCCGGAAGGCGGTCCCGGACAGGTAGCTGCCGATGACGCAGACATCCATGTTGCGGTTCACGTCGATATAGCTGAGGAAGCGGCCCTCGGCCAGAGACTCCCCCTGCATGGTACCCATGGTGTCCTGCTTGAAGAAGGACTCGCTGACACCGTATACACTGGTGCGCTTATATTCCTCCGCTCCGTGCCGGACCGTGGGGCTGGCAGAGATATAGGGGGTCACGCCGGTAAGATACTGGGGGTATTTTTCCACCAGCTCGTAGAGGTCCTCCACGTCCACATTGCGGGAGCTGTTCTCGCCGCTGGCAAAGGTCATGACGTTCAGCAGATTGGAGCCCATCTCCTCGAACTTGTCGTTCATGTAGTTCTGCATCCCGTTGCCCAGAGAGGTGATGATGATGACCGCGCCCACGCCGATGATGATGCCCAGCATGGTCAGCAGGGACCGCATCTTGCTGGTCCGCAGGGATTTCAGGGCCAGCTTGAAGGATTGAGTGAAATTCATACCGCTGCCTCCCCGTCTCCGTCATCGCCTTCGTGGGGCTGCACCAGTGCCTCCTGGGCATCGGCGGCACCGTCATAGATGATGCGGCCATCCTGTAGACGGACGATGCGTCTGGCCTTCACGGCGATGGAGTTATCATGGG
>CAZFJB010000161.1:0-3790 GCA_964519775.1 uncultured Oscillibacter sp. | reverse complement strand
CCAGCATGATGTTCATGATGCCGATGCCGCCCACCAGCAGGGAAATAGCCGCGATGAGGGTCAGGATCGCCATCAGCAGATCCACCATGGAGTCCATAGCGTCCATCATCTCCGCGGAGGTCATAACGATGTAGTTATCACTGGAGTTGAAAGTCTTGAACAGCCGCCGCTCAATAATGCCCTTGGCTGCTGCGGACAGGTCCCGGTCAGCGGCTGTGATCAGATACATACTGCCGCCCATCATGCTGCCGCCGCCCATCCACTGGGCGTTGCGGTAGGGGATATAGATGGTGTCGTCGCCGCTGCCCTCACTGCCGTCGGCATTTTCCTCCAGCACGCCGATCACCGTATAGGGCGCGCCGCCCAGCGTCAGGGTTTTCCCCAGGGCGTCCCCCCGGAAAGCGGTCTCAGAGAGATAGCTGCCGATGACGCAGACATCCTGGTTGCGGTTCACGTCGATATAGCTGAGAAAGCGTCCCTTTTCCAGTTTCTCACCCTGCATGGTATTCAGCGTATCCTGCTTGAAAAAAGCCTCGCTGACGCCGTATACACTGGTGCGCTTGTACTCCTCCGTCCCGTGCCGCACGATGGTGCTGGCAGAGACGTAAGGGGTCACGCCGGTGAGATACTGGGGATATTTGTCCACCAGTTCATAAAGGTCATCCACATCCACATTGCGGGAGCTGTTCTCGCCGCTGCTGAAGGTCATGACCTGGATCAGGTTGGAGCCCATCTCCTCAAACTTGTCGTTCATGTAGTTCTGCATACCGTTGCCAAGAGAGGTGATGATAATGACCGCGCCCACGCCGATGATAATGCCCAGCATGGTCAGCAGGGAGCGCATTTTGCTGGTCATCAGGCTGTTGATGGCCAGCTTGAAGGATTGGCCCAGATTCATACCGTTCCCTCCTCTCCCAGCAGGGCGGAGAAGCCGTCATCCACATAGTCATCTTCCTGGGGTTGTACGACTGCCTGGGGATCCTGGGAATCGCCGTCATAGATGATGCGGCCGTCCTGTAATCGGACGATGCGCTTGGCCTTCACGGCGATGGAGTTATCATGGGTGATGAGGACCACCGTGTCCCCCTCCTGGTTCAGTTTCTGCAAAAAGGCCAGTACCTCCCGGCCCGTCCGGGAGTCCAGGGCGCCGGTGGGCTCATCCGCCAGAATGACGGAGGGGTTTCCCGCCAGAGCCCGGGCGATGGACACCCGCTGCTGCTGGCCGCCGGAGAGCTGACTGGGCAGGTTCTTCTGCTTGTCGGCAAGGCCCACCCGGGTCAACGCGGACACAGCCCGCTCCCGCCGTTCCCCGGCACCGATACCGGCATAGAGCAGCGGCAGCTCCACATTTTCCAGCACCGTCAGCTTGGGGATCAGGTTATACTGCTGGAAAATAAAGCCCAGCATCTTGTTGCGGATCTCCGCCTGCTCATCGTCGTGCATGGTGGATACGTCCACGCCGCCCAGGTGATACGTCCCGCTGGTGGGCACATCCAGGCAGCCGATGATGTTCATGGCTGTGGACTTGCCGGAACCGGACTGGCCCACGATGGCCACGAACTCCCCCTTGTCGATGGTCAGGCTCACGCCGTCCAGAGCGTGGACATCTTCCTCGCCCATGTGGTAGATCTTATAGATGTCCTTTAATTCGATGAGATGCTCTCCTGCCATACGATCAGCCTCTCATCCCCATCATCATCTCCGCCATACTGGTGCTCTGGTTGGCGATGAGGACGATGTCCCCCTCTTCCAGACCGCCGGTGACTTCGATGTACTCGCCGTCATTCTTGCCCAGGGTCACGTCCCGGGTCTCCAGCTTGGTAACGTCGATCACAGCGGTGCCCGCCTCATTCAGGGCGCCGGTGCCGGGCACGGTGACGGTATTGCCCCGGTTCACAGCGTCCACCGGGATGCACAGGGCATCTTTCACCTCATCGCCCCGGATGGTGGCGGAAACGTTCATGCCGGGCTTCAGCTCACCGTAATTCCTGATGACCACGGTAACAGGGTAGTTGGTGGCGCCGCCGGACGTAGTGCCGTTGATGCTGACTTTATCCACCACACCGGTGAAGGTCTGGCCCTCCAGGGCGTCAGCGGTGATCTCCACCGTCTGACCCACGGCCACCTTGCCGATGTCCAGTTCGTGGACATCCATTTTCAGCTTCAGGCAGCTCATATCGTAAATGACCGCCAGAGAGCCGGAGTTCATGCCCTCCACCTTGTCACCGGCCTTGAAGTTCTTTTCGATCACGGTGCCGGTGATCTGGGAGTCGATGTTGTAATCGTCCAGGCTGTCAGCCGCCATGGAGGCGGCCAGCTCCGCGTTCTGCAGATTCAGCAGGGCGTTTTGCATCTGATCCCGGGCGTACTCAGACTCCACGGTACAAAGGGTCTCCCCTTTGGTAACGGTGCTGCCCGCCAGCTTGCTGAGGCCCTGGACAGTGCCGCTGGCCGTGGCATACACCGTGGAAGAGCCGCCCATGTTGATGGTGGCCTGCCCGTAGCTGGCGTAATTGCCCACCCGGGCGGAGGCTGTAAAGGCATCGGAAATGCCGCCGGGATTGGTGATCTTCACCCGGACGCTGACGGCGGTGAGGCCGTTGTTGGTAAGGGTGGTGGCGTTGGACACGGAGATCACAGTGCCGCTGACCGGCTCGGCGAAATTGCCCACATACACGGCAGCCGCCTGCCCCACATAGAAGTCAGCGACCTTGGCGTAGGGGAACAGGAAGTCCACGGTCACATCCCGGCTGGAGATGATGCGGACCAGCGGTGAGCCGGCGGTGACGCTGTCTCCGTTGTGGACATACAGCTCATTGATGGTGCCGGAGATGGTGGCCACGGGGTTCAGCCCCTCCTTCGCCTGATCGTAGGCGATCTGGGCCTGGGTCACGGAGATATTGGCGCGGTCCACGCTGTTTTGCGCGTCGCTGCTGTCCATAGCGAAAAGCAGATCTCCCTTGCTGACCAGGTCACCCTCTTCAAAGGGGGCATCCTCGATCTCGCCGGAGATCAAGGTGGTCACATTGTAGGAATCCGCCGGGATCAGCGTGGCGGAGCCGGTGACGGAAATGGTCAGATCCTGCCGGATGGCCCGGTCCACCAGATAGCTGCCCCCCAACTGGCTGTTGACCTTTTTGGCCCCGCTGGCCAAAAAGCCGCCCACAACGGCTGCCACCACCACAACGGCGATGATGATCTTCATCCACTTTTTGCCCCGCCTGCTCTGAGGCAGGCGGAATTTCTTCTTTCCCTGGGTGGAAGCCGCCCCGCTCTGGGGGGCCTGTGTGTCTTTCATCAGTTCTTCCATGTGCTTCTCCTTTATTGACAGTTACTCCCTGGCCGGGGCGGGCTTGGCGCCCATGCCCCGCCGCAAAATTTCCATAACGCTGACCAGTCTCTCCCGGACCTCCGGGTCGCCGCCAGGCCGCAGACTGTTATACATCATCGGCAGGGACAGCGCCAGCACCATCCGCAACATATGATCCAGATCCTCCCCGCTCCGCAGATCCAGCAGATCGGGATTGACGGACTCCGCAAGCTGTTCCAGCACGGCCTCCGGGTCCAGAAATTCCAGCAGACCACTTTTCTGCATCCCGCAGTTGCGGTTGACGATCAGAGGCAGCAGCCGGACGCTGCCCAGGTCCCCGCTCTCCGTCTGATGGGCGCTGAGATAATCGTAAAGTGCCGGCAGGGCCGCGAAAATGTCGCCGCCGGTGCTTTGAAGCACCTCCCGCAGCACCACCAGCAGCTCTGTCACGCTCTCCCGGGTCAGGTATTGGAACAGCTC
>CAZFJB010000160.1:0-3793 GCA_964519775.1 uncultured Oscillibacter sp. | reverse complement strand
GAGGGCAAGTCCCTGCGGCTCAAGCAGCAGTATTTCTTCGTCTCCGCCACGGTGCAGTCCATTGTGACCAAGCATCTGGAGACCTACGGCACGCTGAAGAATTTCCATGAGAAAAACGTTATCCAGATCAACGACACCCACCCGGCCCTGGTGATCCCGGAGCTGATGCGGATCTTCATGGATGAGGCGGGCATGAACTGGGAAGAGGCCTGGAGCATCACCTGGCAGTCCGTGGCCTATACCAACCACACAGTGCTGGCGGAGGCACTGGAGCGCTGGCCCCAGACCCTGATGGAGACGCTGCTGCCCCGGATCTGGCAGATCCTGCAGGAGATCGCCCGCCGCTGGCAGGAGCAGGTGGAGGCGTTCTATCACGACCCGGCCAAAACGGAGAAAATGGCCATTATCTGGGGCGGCGAGGTCCGCATGGCCAACCTGTGCATCGCCGGCGGTATGTCCGTCAACGGTGTTTCCGGTCTCCACTCCGACATTCTGAAAAAGGATGTTTTCAAGGATGCCTGCGCCATGGAGCCCTGGAAATTCACCAATGTTACCAACGGCATTGACCACCGCCGCTGGCTCAGTGAGATCAACCCCGGGCTGGATGGCCTGATCCGGGATCTGACGGGCGGGGATGACTATCTGCTCCATCCCCAGACGCTGAAAAAGCTGGACGATCACGCCGATGACGCCGCCGTTTTGAAGCGGCTGGACGAGATCAAGCAGAAAAACAAGGCGGATTTTGCCGCCTACGCCAAAAAGACCCAGGGTGTTTTGCTGGACCCCAACGCCATTTTCGACGTGCAGGTCAAGCGGCTCCATGAGTACAAGCGGCAGCTGTTGAATGTACTGCACATCATCAGTCTCTATCAGCAGATCCAGGACGATCCCAATTCCGTCACCCGGCCCCGCACCTTCCTCTTCGGCGCCAAGGCCGCGCCGGGGTATGCCGTGGCCAAGCGGATCATCCACCTGATCAACTCCCTGGCGGACGATATTTCCCACGATCCCCGCTGCCGGGATAAGCTGCGGGTGGTGTTCCTGGAAAACTACCGGGTGTCCCTTGCTGAACATCTGATGCCCGCCAGCGAAGTTTCCCAGCAGATCTCCACCGCCGGCAAGGAGGCCAGCGGCACCGGCAACATGAAGTTCATGATGAACGGCGCTCTGACGGTGGGCACGCTGGACGGCGCCAACGTGGAGATGCACGAGGTGCTGGGGGATGAGAATATGTTCCTCTTCGGCTTGCGGGCGGAGCAGGTGGCCCAGCTAAAGCAGGAGGGCTATGTGCCCCAGCGGTATGTGGACCACGATCCCCAGCTCCAGCGCTGCCTGGAGGCGCTGCGCAAGGGTTTCCGGGACGGTGTCAGCTATGAGGATCTCTATCAGCGCCTTGTGGGCCACGATGAGTATCTGCTGCTGGCGGATTACCGGGCCTACTGCGAGGCGGAGCGCCGCATGGCAGAGGTGTATGAGGACCGTGACGCGTGGAACCGCATGAGCCTGCACAACATTGCCCGCAGCGGCATTTTCGCCGCTGACCGGGCCGTGGCGGAATACGCCGACCATATCTGGCACGCAGATCACCGCTGATGCCCCGGTTTCCGGGCGCACGGCAGCCAATTCTTATGTTCAAAGCCGCCCCGATCCCGGGGCGGCTTTTGCTGTGAAATGCTATTTAGAAAAAAATCTAAATAGTTCTTGACACAGAGCGGACAGTGTGCTACCATCTATTTAGAAAATTTTCTAAATACTATCAAGAAGGAGGGGTGACCATGGCCTTTGCGGAAACCTTCAAGGCCCTGTCGGACCCGGTGCGGCGGGAGATACTGAACCTGCTCAAGGGCGGGCGGCTGACCGCCGGCGAGATCGCCAGCCGGTTCGACATGACCGCCGCCACGGTATCCTATCATCTGGCTCAACTGAAAAAAGCCGGTCTCATCTTCGAGAGCCGGGAGAAAAATTATATTTACTACAGCCTCAACACCTCTGTTTTGGAGGAAGTGCTGCTGTGGCTGCAAGATCTGAAAGGAGCGGAAGACCATGAAACTCAATAAAAAGCTGCTGATTTTGACCACTGCCCTCTGCCTGCTGCCCATCCTGGCGGGTCTGGCGGTCTACAGCCGCTTGCCGGAGCAGGTGCCCACCCACTTCGACTTCAACGGCACGCCCAACGGCTGGTCCAGCCGCCCCTTTGCCGTGTTCGGTCTGCCATGCATCATGGCGGCAGTGAACCTGCTGCTCCACATCGTCACGGTGCGGGACCCCAAGCGTGCCAACGTCAGCACCGCGCTGAAAGCCATCCTCCTGTGGCTTCTTCCGGTGCTGAGCATCTTCTGCTGCGGCCTGACCCTTGGTACGGCGCTGGGCTATGACCTGCCTACGGAGACACTGGCCCCCTGTCTGGTGGGCGTGCTGCTGATCCTTGTGGGCAACTATCTGCCCAAGACCCGGCAGAACCGCACCATGGGCATCCGGGTGAAGTGGACACTGGGAAGCGAGGAGAACTGGAACCGCACCCACCGCATGGCGGGCTTCCTCTGGGTTGCCGGCGGGTTTATCTTCCTGCTGCTGACCCTGCTCCATCTTTGGAACGGCTGGCTGCTGACGATCCTTCTGGCGGTGATCGTCCTCATCCCCATGTTCTACTCATGGCAGCTCCACAAAAAGGGCATTTAAAGTCAAAAAACCGTCCTGTTTCTGTAGAAACAGGACGGTTTTTGCGTTTAAACAGAGAACAGCAGGTCACCGTATACCGGGAAGGGCCAGCGGTCCTTGGGCATCAGAATCTCCGCCCGGTCTGCCAGAGTCCGGGCCTTGTCCATATCCGGCACCAGATTGTCGGCAATGCAGGCCATGGCCTTTTTCGTGTCCGCCGGGACCTTTGCCAGGTCCTTTTCCAGCTTTTCCGCGGCGGTGAACAGCTTGTCGGTGAGCTGTCCCAGCTCCCGGGCCACGGTGTCATCCGCCTTGTGGGAAATGCCCATCTGCTCTTTCTGCCAGCCCCGCTGGCAAAGCTCCGCCGTGTAGGCGGACACGGCAGGCAGGATCTGCCGCCGCAGCATATCCGCCATGGTGCGTGCTTCAATGGAGAGAACGGTGGTGTAGTTCTCCATGTGGATCTCCGCCCGGGCGGTGATCTCCTCTTTGGTGTAGATCCCGTGCTTGACGAACAGGTCTACATTCTTCTTCGCTGTGTAGACGGGCAGCGCCTCGGCGGTGGTCTTGAAATTGCTCAGGCCCCGGCGCTCCGCCTCTGCCAGCCAGGCATCGTCATAACCGTTGCCGTTGAAGATGATGCGCTGATGGTCGGTAAACACCTTTTTGATGAGCTTGCTGAGATCCGCCTGGAAATTCTTGGAGGTCTCAAGCTGATCCGCAAACTGCTGCAGCTCCTCCGCCATGATGGTGTTCAGGGCGATGTTGGGACCGGAGACGGACTGGGAGGAGCCAAGCATACGGAACTCAAACTTATTGCCGGTGAAGGCCATGGGAGAGGTGCGGTTGCGGTCGGTATTGTCCTGGGGGATGGGAGGCATGGCGTCAATGCCGATCTGGAGGGTGCGCTTGCCAGCCTCCTTGAACTCCGTACCGTGGATGATGGACTGGACGATGGCGTCCAGATCGTCGCCCAGGAAGATGGACATAACGGCGGGGGGCGCCTCGGAAGCGCCCAGACGGTGGTCGTTTCCGGGGAAGGCCACCGTGGCCCGCAAAAAGTCCTGATACTCGTCCACACCCTTGACAAAGGCCGCCAGAAACAGCAGGAACTGGGCGTTCTGGCTGGGGGTCT
>CAZFJB010000159.1:0-3794 GCA_964519775.1 uncultured Oscillibacter sp. | reverse complement strand
CGTATAGCACCTGTCTCCTACAGCAAAAAAGCGCCCGGGCAATGCCCGGGCGCTTTGGAGCGATTAAAAAATTAGGTGGTAGGAAGAATGGTATTCGTACCGATGGTCGGGGAGCCTTCCTGTCTACCAACGATAACGCCAACAGTGCCGTGAGAAGAACTTCCCTTGACCAGAGTCACCGTATCAACGGTATTGCCGCTGACATTGGTGGAAGAGCCATCGGCGCAGCCAACGATACCACCCAGATCACGGAAAGCAGTGATCGTAGAGTTTTTCACGGTGTTGTTGGATACGATGACACCAGCGGCGTATCCAATGATACCGCCGGCCTTGTCTCCATCTTCATAACTACTTTCAGATTTCTGCCACTGGGTGGAAGTAACAGCAGAATTGGCTACAGTGCAGCTTTGGATCTTGCTACCTGCCGTGGCATAGCCTGTCACGGTACCAGCATAGTGAGTGCTATTGACTGTAACATTAGTGAGTTTGAGATTCTGAACAGTTCCGTTTAGGGTATTGAAGAAGCCGTAAGATGCACGGTTATCGTCTCCGTCCATCTGGGTATCAGTAGAGCTGCCGATGGTCATGTTCTTGATCTCAAAGCCCTGACCATCAAATGTGCCGGAGAAGGCGTTGCTGGGATAGCCCTGAACGGTGGAGGCACCGATGCCGGTGAAAGCTGCACCTTGAAGGTCAATGTCAGCCGTCAGCTTCACGGTCTGGCCGGCAAAGCTGTTGCCCTTGTTGTTGACCTGATCGGCGAACCACATCAGGCCATCGGCAGTGGAGATCTCATAGACGCCATTCTTCACCATAACGCCATCGGCAATGTCCAAAGAACCAACGCAGCGGCCTACCTTGCCGTCAAACAGAGCCGGCTTAGCGTTGGTGTTTCTCAGAGTGCAGTTTTCTGCAACTGTGCAGGACTTGAATTCGGTCTCACCGGCATTGATGGTGCCAATGAAATAGCCCGCCTTGGCATCATTGCCACCGCGATCCTCGGCGCAGGAGACAGAGGAACTATCGCTAATCGTGCAATTTTCAAGGGAAGTATTTACATAAGTGTGGCCGATGAAGCCGCCAACAGAGGAGTCGGTCGTGGAGATGGCCACGTTCTTCACAGTGGAGTTCTTCACAGTAATGCTTCCGGTGTTGGGAGTTTTAGCATTAGACGCAAAGCCGATGAAACCGCCGGCATACTTCCAACCATAGATGGAGCCGCCATTCACATGGCAGTTTTCGATGGTAACCTCATAGCCGCCTTCACCATTGACCTCATTGATAAGGACACTGGCAGTGCTGTTCTCTGCAGTATTATTGATATTCACATCCGCGAACGTCAGATTCTTAACAGAAACAGTGCCAGGGCCAACGTAAGCAAACAGAGCATTGTTTAGACCGCTAATGGTGTGGTAGCCACCGTCAATGGCGATATCCTTATAGTTGGCACTAACAGCGTCCCAGGTGTCGGGAATGGTGATATCTGCGCCGATGGTGATATTGCCGCCTCTGGCAAGCGCCTCGGCAAGGCCTTCGGCAGAGGTGACCAGCGTGTTGAGCGTCACATTGGAAGCCGTGTTGCCTTCGCCCACGGCTGCATCGCCGTTCAGTCTGCCGATGATCTCGCCAATGGTTGTATATGTGGCACCAGTCAGAGTCAAAGTGGTATCCTCCACACGGTTGCCGGTAACGGTGGTCGCCGCGCCATCGGCGCAGCCAACGATACCACCCAGATCACGGAAAGCAGTGATCGTAGAGTTTTTCACGGTGTTGTTGGATACGATGACACCAGCGGCGTATCCAATGATACCGCCGGCCTTGTCTCCATCTTCATAACTACTTTCAGATTTCTGCCACTGGGTGGAAGTAACAGCAGAATTGGCTACAGTGCAGCTTTGGATCTTGCTACCTGCCGTGGCATAGCCTGTCACGGTACCAGCATAGTGAGTGCTATTGACTGTAACATTAGTGAGTTTGAGATTCTGAACAGTTCCGTTTAGGGTATTGAAGAAGCCGTAAGATGCACGGTTATCGTCTCCGTCCATCTGGGTATCAGTAGAGCTGCCGATGGTCATGTTCTTGATCTCAAAGCCCTGACCATCAAATGTGCCGGAGAAGGCGTTGCTGGGATAGCCCTGAACAGTGGAAGCCCCGATGCCGCTGAAGGCCGCGCCATTGAAGTCGATATTGGCGGTCAGCTTCACAGTCTTGCCGGAGAAAGTGTTGCCCCCAGCAACGAAAGCGGCAAATGCATTCAAATCAGCAGCACTGGTGATGTAGTAAACATCGTTATTGACCACTTCCCCTCCGCAGACGGAGCAGGTCTTGAAAGTCTTGGGGGCTGCGCCGGACCAGGTTGTAGACTCGCCGCCATAGCTACAGTCCTCAGCAGCCTTGGTAGCACCACAAACGCAGCTGCCGGTGTGAGTGTCATCCTCGTTGTGGGTGTAGGTCCAGCTATGGCTGTGGCCGCCGCCGGAAGAGGAGCTGCCGGAAGAAGTAGTGGTCTTGGGAACGGTATAGGTCTGGCCGTCGGCGACCTTCTTGCCATTGACGGTCAGGCCGGTGACCCCCTCCGCCACGATGATCGTGGTGCCGGCAGGGGCATTTTTCACGGTGACATCATCAGCCACGACCAGCACGGTGCCGCCGCTCTTGGCGTTGAGAGTCTGGCCGTCCTTGTTGGCGTAATTGTCCACGATGCGGTCAACGATGACCACCATCTGCGCGCGGGTGATGTTGCTCTTGGGATTCAGGCGGCCGTTATCGCCCTTGAGGATCCCGGCATCCACCAGGGCGGCCAGATAGCCGCGGGCATAGGGGGCGACCAGGTCCGCATCGGCAAAGTCTTCCAGCACGGACTCATCGCCCTCTTCAAGACCCAGCGCGCGGCACAGCATGACCAGAGCCTGCTCACGGGTGATGGGGTCGTTGGGATTGGCGTAACCGTTGTTGCCCAGCATGATGCCGGCGGCAGCGCAGCGGTTCACAGCGTCCGCGAACCAGTCGTCCGCGTTGACATCCAGGAAACCATAGTTCCCGGCGGCGGGCAGGTTCAAAAGGCGGCACAGCATGGTGGCCATGTGCGCGCGGGTCAGGGTACCGTTGGGATTGAACTGACCATTGCTGCCCTGGATCATGCCAAAGTCGCTCCAGCGGTCAATGGAGCTTGCCGCCCAATGGCCCTCCGTATCCGTGTAAGCTGCCGCGGCAGCCGACACGGGCAGCAGCGTTACGACCAAGCATAACGCCACAAGAATTGCCGACAGTTTTCTCTTCATGTTTTATGCTCCTCCTATATCATGCTACAATATGTCGCTCATCTCCATGAGCCTGGAAGGCAGTGGATATCTGACGAAAAATTGATGTGCTGTGTGACGACGTGAAAGTACATTGCCACCTCCCCAATGTGAGTAAAAAACCTGAGGCTCCGTTTTTAGGCGCCTCATGCCATGTTATCGGTTGTAGCTTTAGCAAAATACTCCGCTTTCGGTCCATGCAGCAATCGCAGCAGGTGTCTTCCATTACTCATCCCCTATCTTTAATGAGTGCCGCTTTGCGGCGCTCAATCTGCATTTGTTGCTGATTGAAAGCATTCCCAATATATGAATAGTGGCTCAGTTACATTATATCCGTTATATCGGGTAAAAGCAAGCATTTCACACGCGAATATTTTAAGGATCACAGGTAGTTTTTATTATTTCTTATGAACCGCTTTGGAACACCATGCAGGGATGGGAAGGTTCCGGCTGCCAGCTGATCCAGCAGGCCTTTCTCGAAAAGCTCGACAGCCT
>CAZFJB010000158.1:0-3849 GCA_964519775.1 uncultured Oscillibacter sp. | reverse complement strand
TTTCAGAACTTTGTAAAAGTTCTGAAAACTGTTGATTTAAAAGGCGCAGGACAACATTTCTGATGTTATCTCCGCGCTAAGAGGTGCCGCTTTGCGGCGGCTGCGCTTCGGAATGCGCCTGCACCACAAGGACATTTTGCCGCCGCTCTTAGCGGCGCGGGCACAGCTGTGCACACCCCTTATCCGCCGCATCTGCAAGGCAGAAAAGCCGCTAACGGCTGCCCGATCCTCCCGCCGTGAAAATCATGCTGCCTTTTTGACAGCTTTCAGGCCGCTCCCCTGTGGAGAGCGGCCTGTTTGGCTTGTTGACTTGATTCGGCTTATGCACCCATGGCAATGAGCTGTTCCAGCGTGACCTCGTAGACCAGCGGGAGCGGTTCCTGAGCCTCGGCCTCCGGGGCGGGCGCTTCCACCTCCGGCGCTTCCACATCTTCCGGCATGACTGGCACATCCAGCTCCAACGGCATATCCAATTCCTCAGGAGCTTCGCTGTCGGCAGGCTCGGAAGCAAAGCGCAGGAAGTCCGCTGCGTCATCCGATACCGCTGCGGGATAGGGCACCAGCAGATCGCTGAACAGGGAATCCAGCTCGCTGTTCCGCTCAGGCGGAGAGGACCAGTCGACATCGTCGATGGCGGGGATCGCCTGTTCCGGTTCTCCGGGGGCAAAGGGAATGAACCAATCGTCCTCCGCTGCCGCGGGGGCGCTGGTGGACGGGGCATAGGCCACCGCCTCCTGACGGGACGGCTGGTCGTCTTCCCGACGGCTGCCGGACGGCGCAAAGGGGACATCCTCCCGAACAGGGGGGATACCGCCTGCCAGGATCTCCTCCGCGGCGGACACAGCGCTGGCGGCAGGGGTCGAAGTAGCAGCGGGAATGGGAACGGCATCGGGGACGGCGGGCTTGGGCTGGAGACCCAGCTCGTGCTCCACCTCCTGACGGACGACCCGGCGGATCTCGCTTACCAGCGCCTCAAAGCCATAGCGCTGCAAAGACTCCGGGGAGAAAGCGTTGGAAGCGGGCTCTTCCTCCGGCAGGGCACCGGTGCGGTCGGCCCGGGGCGCGGACACCGCCTGAGTGGCGCTCTCCTCCATGTGGGAAAGAGGTGCGCTCTCCTCCTCTTCCTCCTCCAGCTCCACGACATTGATACCAGCGGTGTGGAATGTGGGGCTGGGGGCCTTTCCAGGCTGGGACTGGGCACTGCTCTGCGCGGCATCCCAGACATCCCGGGCTTCCCGGGCGTCTCCCAGCGCATCCGCCCAGACAGCATCGCCGTTTTCACCGCCGAAATAGTGGCTCTCGTAGAGGGGCATGGAGAACATCTCCTCCACCGGGCGGGGTGTCTCGATGCGGATGGTGGCCCGACTGGTGGGGCTGCTTACCGCAAAGGCCTGCCCACGGGGTGCGGCGATGATCTGCTCCTGCTCATTTTCGTTGATGCCGCCGGCCTTTTCATAGAGCGTGCAGAGGTCGTGCATATCGTTGGGGGCCAGCGAGAAAATGAAGCTGTACTGGCAGGCGTTGATGATGGCGGTGGATTTCCGGGCCAGCTCCTCGCTGCCCACGAAATCCTTGATGTTTTGTGTGATGACGATCTGCATACCGTTGTACTTCCGGATACGCTTGGCCAGCTGGAACATGAAGTCCAGCGCCAGAGGATACTTGGCGTCGATGAACACATGGGCCTCGTCGATGACCACGATGATCTTGCGGTCCGCGCCGTATCTCAGGTTGTATTCCCGGTTTTTGATGATCTCATTGTCCAGATACTTCAAAACCAGCAGCATCTGGGCGTTGGCCACCGTGTTGTTGCGGTTGGCCAGCAGGGTCTGGAAGTTGAAGACGATGAAGTTTTCCAGAGTGGAGAGGGTGGAGGGACCGTTCCAGATCCCGGCATTGCGGCCCCCGGTGGAGAATTTGGCGATGTAGTTCATCAGGACCCGCAGGTTGGATTTCAGATAGTCGCTCTTCGTGCGTTGGAACTCTTCCAGAATGCAGTCGTACAGGTCATCGAAGATGGGGTAATCCTCGGGCCGCAGCTCCGAGAGGTTGGTGAACTGGTCGATGCCCTTCTGACTGTAGACCCGGATGAGAAGCGTGTTGAGATACTCCAGCGCATCGCCGTCGATGTCCGGAAGGATCTGCCGGAAGAACTCCTCTAAAAACTGGAGGTGCGCGGCAAAGGAGCTGGTCTCCTCCCCGTCGGCGGCCTCGTCATCCTCCAGCGAGGTGATGATGTGGAAGGGATTGATGCGGCCGTGAGAGGCGTTGGCGGTGTTGATGAACTTGCCGTGAAGATTGGCCGCCAGCTCGGCGTATTCGTTTTCCGGGTCCAGCACGAAGATCTTGGCATCATCCGCCGCCAGATTGGTGAGGATGCTCTTGGTGGCATAGGATTTGCCGCCGCCGGACTTGCCCACGATGACCATGTTGGAGTTGACCCGCTCGTGGTCCCGGCGGAAGAAGTCCAGAAAGGTGGGCACACCATCGCTGGACCCCAGATGCAGGCCCCGCTCATCCGCCATGTTGGCGTATATCCACGGGAACACACCGGCCACAGTGCTGCTGGGCACGCCCCGGGCCTTTCCTGCGAAAGGATCATAGCCGTTGACCTGGGTGGCCACATAGGCTTCAAACTGCTGGCCCGTGAGGTCTGTCAGCCGGAAGCCCTGCTCGGAAAAGGTGCGCTTGAGGTCCTTTTTCATGCCGCTGACCCGGGGCAGGATGGAGGGCGGCGGCTGGGGGACCAGCAGCTTATTGTCCCGGGTGGCGGCGATGTCGTAGCCGGTGATGTAGAGGTTCATGGCCATCAGGCTCTCGTTGTTGTTCTGCAGCATCACCAGCAGCTCTGAGAGGGTCTCAATGTGGGTCTCCAGCTCCAGAACACGGCTGGACACGCCGGTCTTGGTCAACTGGCTGTTCAGCTCACTGATGGAGCGGTCGATGGCGCGGATGGACTTGTCCCGGTCCATCTGGCTGAATTTCATGACCACCTTGGTCCCCGGCATATCAAAGAGCGCCGCGCCCCAGGCATCATCTACCAGCAGGGGATAGCTCAATACCCGGAGATTGTGGGTGATGATGCTGTTGACCTCTACGGTCCGCATCTTGATCTCCAGAGACTCCGGCATGGCAAAAAACGCATAGTCGGCGGGGTCACACTTGTCGATCTCCCGCTCGTCAAAGTCCACGCTGTTGGTGTAGCGGAGGAAAACGGCCAGCTCCTTGTCGTTCAGCCGGCGGGGCGACAGCTCTCCCTGCTGCAGAGAGCTGATGGCTGAGGTGACCTGAAGGTCCAGCTGCCGCTTGTCGCTGTCAAACAGCACCAGATAGAAGTGGGGGACCAGGACCTTCTCATTCAGATTGATGGAATCAAGCTCGTTGATGCGGTCATAGACGATCTCGATGCGGGCCTTTAACTCCTCCTCGGAGAAAACGCCCCGCTCATAGCTGCGCTTCAGGGCTTCGATCTTTTCGTACTCTGCGGTGATGTAGTCATCCAGCACCATGGGCCGCTCGATCTTCACCAGATTGGCGGCGTATTTCATGCCCACGCTGCGGATGACGCTGCCCAGTGCCCGGTCAATGGAGTTGGTCCGGCGGTTGGGGCTGAAAAAGCGGAATTCCACAGCGGGGATCTCAATGGCTGCCCCGAAATACTCGTTGCTGTAATTGATGTAGCCGCCCCGGATCTCCGTGATCTTGGTCATTTTCTGGATGTCCTTGCGGTGGAGGGCCTGCTCCGCGGTCTTGGAGGCGTAGTAGCGCTCCTCGGCCTCCCGCTTGCGGCGCTCCCGGATGGGGGCCTTCTCCTCCTCGGAGACCTTTTTGCTTTTGAGCAGCTTATCC
>CAZFJB010000157.1:0-3861 GCA_964519775.1 uncultured Oscillibacter sp. | reverse complement strand
TACAAGGATGAAAACGGCAAGATGCAGCTCTGCCACACCCTGAACAACACCTGCGTGGCACCGCCCCGGATGCTGATCGCCTTCCTGGAGAACAATCTGCAGGCGGACGGCACCGTGAAGATCCCCGAGGTCCTGTGGCCCTATATGGGTGGCACCAAGGTTCTGGTGCCCAAGAAGTAACAGCAAGACAGAATACAAATTGTAATATTTTTATAAAATATTACAATTTGTTTCACCCGTTTCAAGCCAATAGCAGGATCGCGGGCCAGATCTAAGGTCATTTTCCGCCGTGAAAACGGCTCCATTCCGGTTTGCGGCCCGAATCCCTTGGGGCACAAGGGTTTCCCATTTTCGACCAACACACTTGAAAAGGAGGCATCCTTTGATGTCTACAACAGAAAAAGCCAAGGGCTTTGTGGGCGAGTTCAAGCAGTTCATCGCCCGGGGCAATGTGATGGACATGGCCGTCGGCGTGATCATCGGCGGCGCATTCGGAAAGATCTCCACCTCCCTGGTGAACGACATCATCATGCCCATGATCTCCATGCTCACCGGCGGCATCGACTTTTCCGACTGGAAGCTGGTGCTGAAAGCCGCCGAAGGTGAGGCCGCGGAGGTGGCCGTGAATTACGGCGCCTTCCTGGCCACCGTTCTGGATTTCCTCATCATCGCCTTTGCGGTGTTCCTGATGATCAAGACCATCAACGGCTTCCACGACAAGCTGACGAAGAAGGAAGAGGAAGCCCCCGCCGAGCCGCCCGCCCCGCCGGAGCCCTCCAACGAGGAGAAGCTGCTGACGGAGATCCGGGACCTGCTGAAAGCGGAAAAGTGATGGAGCGGCACCTGCGTGAAGGGCTGGCTGCCCTGGGCCTGACAGAGGAGGGTGTCCCCTCCCTGCTGCGGTTCGGCGAGCGGCTGCTGGAAACCAACAAAGTGATGAACCTGACGGCCATCACGGACCCTGTGGATGTGGCCACGCTGCACTTTCTGGACAGCGCCGCGCTGCTGACCCTGGCGGAGCTGAAGGGCAAGAACGTGGTGGATGTGGGCACCGGCGCCGGGTTTCCGGGTATGCCGCTGAAGATTTTGGAGCCGTCCATCGAGATGACGTTGCTGGATTCTCTGGGCAAGCGGATCAACTTTTTACAGGGCGTCTGTGAGGAGCTGGGGCTGGCGGGTGTGACGTGTGTCCATGGCCGGGCAGAGGAGTTCGCCGCAGCCCACCGGGAGAGCTATGACTGCGCGGTATCCCGGGCGGTGGCCGATCTCAGTATGCTGTGTGAGCTGTGTCTGCCGCTGGTGAAGGTGGGGGGGTATTTCCTCTCCATGAAGGCGGTGGACTCCGAGCAGGAATTGCGGCACGCCAAGCGGGGCATTGAAATGCTGGGCGGGCAGATCGAAAAGACGGCGGATTATGTGATCCCCGGCACGGATGTGACTCACAGGATCATTTACATTAAAAAAATCACTTCAACACCAAAAAAATATCCCAGAGCATTTGCAAAAATCAAAAAGAATCCGTTATAATAAGAGTAACGGAGCACAGGGAAGGAGGCGGCGCCGTGAGAGGTGAGTGTATCGCCGTGGTGTCCGGCAAGGGCGGCACGGGGAAAACGTCGCTGGCGGCAGGCGTGGGTACCGCGCTGGCCCAGAGCGGGGCGAAGGTGCTGTGCGTGGACTGCGACATCGGTCTGCGGAATCTGGATCTGGCCCTGGGGCTGACGGACCGGGCGCTGATGGATTTTTCCGACGTGGCCTTAAGCCGCTGTTCCCTGGCCGACGCCGTGGTCGCTCACCCCGGCGTGCCCGGTCTTTACCTGCTGACCGCCCCTGTACGGATGCGGGGGCCCGCCGTGACGGAGGCGGATATGCGGAAACTGCTGGATGAGATCCGGCGGGAATTTGACTACTGTCTGCTGGACGCGCCGGCGGGCCTGGGCCTTGGGTTCCGCCTGGCGGTCTGCGGGGCGGACCGCTGCGTGGTGGTGACTACACAGGACGCCTCCTCCCTGCGGGATGCCCAGCACACGGTGATGGAGCTGAAGGGGTTTGGCTCCGGGCGACTGCATCTGGTGGTGAACCGGGTGCGGAAGAAGCTGCTCCACAGTATGCACGCCACCATTGACGACGCCATGGACAAGGCGGGGCTGCCCCTCATCGGCGTGGTGCCGGAGGATGACGAGCTGACGCTGAGTCTGAATCAGGGCGTGCCGCTGCTGCTGGCCTCTCACAGCGGAGCTGCCAGCGCATACAAAAACATTGCCATTCGCCTGCGGGGCGGCCGTGCGCCGCTGCTGCGGATCAGATAGAGAATCTCAAAGGAGGGCGTATTATAGAATGAATATCGCACTGATGTCCCACGACAACCGAAAGGATCTGATGGTCCAGTTCTGCACGGCGTATGCCGGGATCCTTTCCCAACACCACCTTTACGCCACCAATACCACCGGCCACATGGTCGCGGACGCCACGGGCCTGAAAGTCCACTGCTTCCTGTCCTACGCCCACGGCGGCAGCCAGCAGATCGGTGCCCGCATCGCCTATAACGAATTTGATCTGGTGCTGTTTTTCAATGACCCCAGCAACGAGAAGATGTCCAGCGAGATCACCTATATCTCTCGCCTGTGCGACCAGAACAACGTCCCCTTCGCCAGCAACATCGCCACGGCAGAGATGCTGGTGCTGGGTCTGGCCCGGGGCGATCTGGACTGGCGCACCATCGTCAATCCTGCCAGCAACCGGCCCATTGCTTGACAAACAGCGCAAAAGAGGCTACAATCCTAAACCGAATAACACCGCCATGACGCCGCAGCAGTAGGCCGGAGCGCAAACTCACAGAGAGGGACACAGTGCTGAAAGTGACCCGTTTGACCCGGAGGAAGGACAGCGGCGGAGCGGGGGCGGAAACGCCCACGGTCCCCTTCCCGTACCAGAAGGCCAAAGGGGGCAGTGTCCTTTTTCAGGACAAAGCCCCGAATTTGGGTGGCACCACGAAGCAGAGATGCTCTCGTCCCAAAGCTGTGGGATGAGAGCGTTTTTTTGCCCTTTTGGGATGGTTCTCTCTGGTTCCCGCCAGGAGGTATTCCCATACCGGGATTGGACGGGGTTAACGGGGGGAACGCCACGGGCGGAGTGCAGAGATAGTCCGACCCTGTGCGCCGTGACGTAGTTAGCGCAAACTTCGGGGAGGTCAAGGATACCCGATCCTTCTATTTTCGCTACCGCTGCCCTGGGGTTTTAGGGGAATTTCTTCAAAGGACCAGGTAGTGTGTAGCGGCTGCGCAGCCGTCAGCGACGAAGGAGCGTTACGGATGCGGCGTACTCCTTGCGGGTAAGCGGAACAAACGGGGCTTGTTGCTGAAAGCCTTTCTATTTTGAACCCCGGTTTTATGCCGCACTCTCAGATGCGGGACGGCAGCTATTCAAGATGGAGAGTATAGCGCAGGCACGCGGAAAGCTACCGGACTTTGCCGGTACTTTCGTATTACAACTCCCGTATTCGGTGAACTGACACCAAGGCGTCAAGCTCATCCCCTAAACGGTTTTCTTTTCCACCGCTGCGGCGGCGACTTTTCTTTTGACAAGGCAAAAGAAAAGTCGGGGCCGAATCCATGCGATGGAACATCGCGTTTCCAGTGAGCAAAGACGAGTAATTTATGCGGCGAAGCCGCGCTTATCCGCAATAAATCATCGCATTTTTGACAGTATTTCATATCAAAGAAATAAAAGGAGTAATTTTATGGCTAAAATGACGCCCCGGACCCTGTCCGGCTTTATGGAGCTGCTGCCGGCACCGCAGCAGCAGATGGAGCGCATCATGGAGATCCTGCGCAAAACCTACGCCCTCTACGGCTTCACGCC
>CAZFJB010000156.1:0-3873 GCA_964519775.1 uncultured Oscillibacter sp. | reverse complement strand
AGATCGAGGACGGCATTGCTGCCGCCAACGCCATCGGCTACCCCGTGCTGGTGCGCCCCAGCTTCGTCCTGGGCGGCCGGGCCATGCAGATTGTGGGCAACGAGGAGCAGCTGCGCCACTACCTGAAAACCGCCGTGGAAATCGACGAGGACAAGCCCGTTCTGGTGGACAAGTACATCGAGGGTCGGGAAGTGGAAATCGATGCCATCTGCGACGGCCGGGATGTGTTCGTCCCCGGCATCATGGAGCTGGTGGAGCGCACCGGCATCCACTCCGGCGACTCCATCTCCGTCTATCCCTCCTTCTCCATTAGCGATAAGGTGAAGGGCATCATTTTGCAGTACGCCAAAAAGCTGGGCCTTGGCATCGGCATCGTGGGCCTGTTCAATATCCAGTTCATCGTGGACCGGAACGACAATGTGTTCATCATCGAGGTGAACCCCCGCTCCTCCCGGACGGTGCCCTTCCTCTCCAAGGCCACCGGCTGGTCCCTGGCGGACATCGCCACGGAGGTCATCCTGGGCAAATCCCTGAAGGAATTGGGCATTTTCGGCATCTATCCTGAGGAGAAGAAGCGCTTTTATGTGAAGGCGCCGGTGTTCTCCTTCAACAAGATCCGTGGCCTGGACGCCTATCTCTCCCCGGAGATGAAATCCACCGGCGAGGCCATCGGCTATGACCGGACCCTCAACCGCGCCCTCTACAAAGCGCTGCAGGCCGCCGGCACCCGGCTGCAGAATTACGGCACCGTGTTTGCCACCATCGCCGATAAGGATAAGGAAGAGGCCCTGCCCCTCATCCGCCGGTTCTACAACCTGGGCTTCAACATTGAGGCTACTGCCGGCACCGCCGCCTTCCTGAAGGCCAATGGCATCCGCACCCATGCGCTGCCCAAGATCAGCGAGGGCAGCGACGAGATCCCCAACGCCCTGCGCCAGGGCCACATCGCCTACGTCATCAACACCCGGAATCCCGGCGCCAACCAGGCGGACGGCTATCAGATCCGCAAGATCGCCACGGAGTACAACGTGACCATGTTCACCGCGCTGGACACCGTGCGGGTGCTGCTGGATGTGCTGGAGGAGACCACCCTGACCATCTCCACCATCGACGGAGGAGAGGACGCATGAGACAGGGCCTCTTTACCATCACGGAAAACGTCTGCCTTGCCCGGAACATCTGGCGGATGCGGCTGAAGGGCGACACCGCCGCCATCACCGCCCCGGGGCAGTTCGTCAATATCAAATTGGAGGGCTATTTCCTCCGGCGGCCCATCTCCGTCTGCGATGTGGAGGGAGATGTCCTGACCCTGATCTATAAGCCTCTGGGGGAGGGGACGAAAGCGATGACCGCCTTCCAGCCGGGAAAAGGGCTGGATCTGCTCACCGGCCTTGGAAACGGCTTTGATCCCACCCTGGCTGGCCTCCGGCCGCTGCTGGTGGGCGGCGGCGTGGGCATCCCGCCCCTTTATAACCTGTGCCGCAGACTCGCGGCACAGGGCGCTGCCCCCACGGTGGTGCTGGGCTTCAACACCGGGGCAGAGGCCTTTTTGGAAGAGGAATTCCGGGCGCTGGGCGCGAAGGTCATCTCCCTGACGGCGGACGGCAGCTATGGCGCAAAGGGCCTGGTGACCGACGGCGTGGAGATGGTAGAGGATTACACCTTCCTCTACACCTGCGGGCCGGAGGCCATGCTGAAGGCCGTTTGGGCCGTGTGCCGCACCTCCGGTCAGTTCAGCTTTGAAGAGCGGATGGGCTGCGGCTTCGGCGCCTGCATGGGCTGCTCCTGCAAGACGAAATACGGCAATAAGCGCATCTGTAAAGACGGCCCTGTGCTGAGCAAGGAGGAGATCATATGGTAAAGACAGGCGTGACCCTCTGCGGTCTGGAACTGGATAATCCCCTGATCCCCGCCAGCGGCACCTTTGGCTACGGTTATGAGTTCGCGGAGCTGTACGACATCAACGTTCTGGGAACGTTTTCCTTCAAAGGCACCACCGGAGAGCCCCGGTTCGGCAACCCCACGCCCCGCATCGCCGACTGTCCCGCCGGTATGATCAACGCCGTGGGCTTACAGAATCCCGGCGTGGACGCGGTCATCTCCACCGAGCTGCCAAAGCTGGCGGCCTGCTTCCACAAGCCGGTGATGGCCAACGTCTGCGGCAGCAGCGTGGAAGAATACGCCCTTGTGGCGGAAAAATTGGCCGCCTGCGGCCAGGTGGGCTGGCTGGAGGTGAACATCTCCTGCCCCAATGTGCGCCACGGCGGTCTGGCCTTCGGCACGGATCCGGCTATGGCGGCCCAGGTGACCCGGGCGGTGAAGACAGTGGCCGGCGGCAAGCCGGTGATCATGAAGCTCTCCCCCAATGTGACGGACATCACCGCCATCGCCAGAGCCTGTGAGGAGGCGGGGGCTGACGGCCTCTCCCTCATCAACACCATGCTGGGTATGCGGATCGACCTTAAGCGGCAAAAGCCCATCATCGCCAACACCATGGGGGGCTTTTCCGGCAGCGCTATTTTCCCCATCGCGCTGCGGATGGTCTGGCAGGTGTATGAGGCGGTCAGTATCCCCATCATCGGCATGGGGGGTGTGTCCTCTGCCAGGGACGTCATCGAGATGATGATGGCGGGGGCCACAGCGGTGGGCATCGGCGCTGCCAATCTGGTAGAGCCCTTTGCCTGCCCCCAGATCCTGGAGGCGCTGCCCCAGGTCATGGAAGAATACGGCATTGAAGATCTGCGGGACATTGTGGGCAAGGCCCACAGATGAGCCGGCGGATGAAGAGAATATGAGAAGAAAGGAAGCGAAAAAAGATGGGTAAAGATGTGATCGTTGCCTGCGACTTTGACAGCAAGGAGAAAACGCTGGCGTTTTTGGATAAATTTCAGGGGGAGAAGCCCTTTGTAAAGATCGGCATGGAGCTGTATTACGCCGAGGGTCCCGCCATCGTGCGGGAGATCAAGGCCCGGGGCCACAAGATCTTTTTGGACCTGAAGCTCCATGACATCCCCAACACCGTGAAAAAAGCCATGGCGGTGCTCTCCGGGCTGGATGTGGACATCTGCAATCTCCACGCCGCCGGTACCTCCGCCATGATGACCGCCGCTCTGGAGGGCCTGACCCGCGGCGACGGCACCCGGCCGCTGCTTATCGCCGTGACCCAGCTCACCTCCACCGATGAGGCGGCGATGAAGCGGGACCTGCTCATCGATCAGCCGCTGGACAGCGTGGTGATGCACTATGCCAAAACTGCCGCCGACTGCGGGCTGGACGGCGTGGTCTGCTCCCCGCTGGAGGCGGGCAAGGTCCACGACACCTGCGGTAAAAACTTCCTGACCGTGACGCCCGGCGTCCGCTTCGCCGGCGGCGATGTGGGGGACCAGAAGCGGGTCACGACCCCTGCCAGGGCCAAAGAACTGGGCTCTGACTACATTGTGGTGGGCCGGCCCATCACCGCGGCGGAAGACCCTGTGGCGGCGTGGAAGCGCTGCGTGGCGGAATTTGTGGACTAACTATCTGAGAAAGAGGTGCAGTTTATGAAAAGACAGATCGCGTCTGACCTTTTGAGCATCCGGGCGGTATTCTTCCGCCCTGACGAGCCCTTTACCTGGGCCAGCGGCATCAAGAGCCCTGTTTATTGTGATAACCGCCTGATCCTCACCGCTCCCCAGGTGCGCCGTGAGGTGGAGCAGGCCATTGCCGACACGGTGAAGCGGGAATACCCCGAGGCGGAAGTGCTGATGGGCACCTCCACCGCCGGCATCGCCCACGCCGCCATTGCCGCCTCCATCCTGGATATGCCCATGGGCTATGTCCGGGGCTCCGCCAAGGATCATGGCCGCAACAACCAGATCGAGGGCAAGCTGGAGC
>CAZFJB010000155.1:0-3889 GCA_964519775.1 uncultured Oscillibacter sp. | reverse complement strand
GCTCCCCTTTAAAAATTTACAACTTCTGAACGGGCAAGACGACGAGTTCTAAGGGTGGAAAATCACGGATGACCGCACGGAGGAATGGTAAAAAGCACCAAAAAACACAGTTTTTCTTTGTTTTCCGCAAATTATCTGCCTATATGATCGGGAAAGACAATGAAAAAGACGAACGATCAGGAAAACGAATTTGACAAGAGGAAAAGTGGGAATATAATGAGTGTGACATTTTGCATATTGCACAAAGATCGGAGAAAAGAAGAAAGAGAATTTGACTTATGACCGAGGATTTTCAGACCAATCAACCCCGTGAAACGGATGCTGCCCGGCTGTCCACACTGACCCGCCGGGAGCTGAAGGAGCTGGAGGAAAAGGAAAAGACAGCGGGCCAGAAGCTCTTAGAGGCGATCATCATGCTGCTGCCGCTGCTGTGCGGCTGCATTGCCCTGACAGAGTACCTGGTGCTGCCCAACAACAGCAGAAACGGAAAGCCCTGGAGCTATGTCTGGGTCCTGGGGATCGCCATGGCGGCGTATCTGGTGTGCCTGGCGGTATCCCGGCTGAAGTGGCGGACCGGCGAGCGGCAGTTTTACGAGAAGCTGCGCTACAAGGCCCCCCATTTTTCGGCGCTGTTCCTGTTCCTGGCCCTCTATGACTACCTCACGCTGAAAACGGGCTTTTTGACCCAGCCCTTCGTGCCCTGCATGAACTACATCATCAACGCCTTCCTGGTGGACTACAAGCTGCTGGCGGACTGCACCCTCAACACCCTGAAGCTGCTGTTCCTGGGCTATTTCATCGGCGTGTCCCTGGGCCTTGTCACGGGCATCGCCTGCGGCTACTCCAAGCGGGCCCGCTACTGGCTGGACCCCATCATCAAGTTCCTGGGGCCCATCCCCACCTCCACCTGGATCCCCATCATCATGGTGGTGGCTACCTCTCTGTTCGGCGGCGCTGTGTTCATCATCGCCCTGGGCTCCTGGTTCGCGGTGACGGTGGCGTCCCTGACGGGCATTTCCAATGTGGGCAAGGAGTATTTTGAGGCGGCCAGGACCCTGGGCGCCAACAGCCGGCAGCTGGTGTTCCGGGTGGCGATCCCTCATGCCATGCCCTCCATCCTGCAGGGCTGCACCCAGGCCATGAGTTCCTCCTGCGTGGCCATTATGATCGCGGAGATGCTGGGCGTGAAGTCCGGCCTGGGCTGGTATATGACCTGGCAGACCGGCTGGGCCAGCTACGATAAGTCCTTCGCCGCGCTGTTTGTGATCTGCCTGATCTTCACGCTGGTCACCAACGGTTTGGAGAGAATCAAACGCTATCTGCTCAGATGGCAGAACGGAGCGGATAAGTAATGACGGATGAAAAGAAGATCTGCCTGAAGGTAGAAAATGTAAGCAAAGTGTTCGCCAAGGTGGAAAGCGACCAGGTGACCCACGCTTTGCAGGACGTGAGCACCGAGATGTCCAGCGGCGAGTTTGTCTCCCTGGTGGGCCCCTCCGGCTGCGGAAAATCCACGATCCTGCGTCTGGTGGCGGGCCTGATCACCCCCACGCTGGGCCGTGTCACGGTCAACGGCGCGGAGATCGACGGCCCCTCTCCGGAAAGAGGTCTGGTGTTCCAGAATCCCACGTTATTCCCCTGGCTGACGGTGGAGAAAAACATCGCGTTCAGCCTGGATATCCGGGGCGATGAGGAGGGCAAGGCGGAAAAGGTCCGGCATATGCTGGAGATCACCGGACTGGAGCGGTTCAAGGACGATTACCCCGCCCAGCTCTCCGGCGGCATGGCCCAGCGTGTGGCGCTGGTCCGCACCCTGATCAACGAGCCGGAGATCCTGCTGCTGGACGAGCCTCTGGGCGCGCTGGACGAGTTCACCCGGATGAATATGCAGGATGAGATCCTGAACATCTGGACGCAGAGAAAGCAGCTTGCCCTGATGGTGACCCACAGCATCGACGAGGCGGTCTACATGGGTACCCGTGTCCTGGTGATGGAGGCCAACCCCGGCCGTATCGTGGCGGACATCCACATTGACGAATCCTTCCCCCGGGACCGCTCGTCCGCCAGCTTTGTGGAGTATCGAAACGAGATCCTCAACAAACTGCACTTCGGCGGCAAGAATCACTGATGTATTTTGCGCGGCGCGCCGCGTAAAAAATAGAAAAGAAATTGAAGGAGATTAGCATGAAAAGAACGATTGCTCTGTTGCTCGCGCTGGTCATGGCCCTGTCGCTGTGTGCCTGCGCGGGTGTCGCTGACGAAAGCGGCAGCGGCGAATCCTCCAAGTCCGATGTGATCAAGGACAACAACAACGATGGCCAGATCGAAGTCGGCACCGTGGAGGACGTGGAAGTCAACGAGGCCAGCGAACATATGGACGCCGCCGAGGCTTTTGCCGCCGGTGAGTGGGAATCCCTGTTCGTTCCCATTGAGATCGAGGGGCGCGCCATTGATATGGCGAACTTCGACCTGACCCCCACTGCTGAAGAGCTGGAAGCCATGAAGAAGGAACCCGCTTACGGCCGCACCATCAAGTACTATATGTCTGACGGCTGCACCTCCGGCCCCACCATGGCAGATCACCTGGGCTTCTATACCGAAGCCGGCCTGACCGCCGAGGGCGTGAAGGGCAGCAGCGACGTGGAAGCGCTGGGCACCAACCAGGTGGACGTGGCCACCGGTATGCTGGCCAAGATGCTGCCTCCCATCACCAACGGCGTGGACATCACCTTCACCGGCGGCGCCCACATCGGTTGCAAGTCCCTGTATGTGCTGGCTGACGGCGAGTACGACACCACCGATGACCTGAAGGGCACCAAGATCTCCGTCCCCAACGGCATTGGCAAGTCCGACTTCAACATCACCGCTCTGCTGCTGGATGCCGACGGCATCAACTATAGCACCGACGTGGAGCTGGTCCAGGTCTCCGCTGACGCCTGCGTCACCGCCATGCAGAACGGCGAGATCTCCGCGGCTCTGCTGAGCGATACCTTTGCCTACTCCATGATCAAGGACGGCACCCTCAAGTGCGTCCGCTCTCAGCTGGACAGCGACTTCGCTGACCGCGTCTGCTGCATCATGGCCATGAGCGGCAAGTTCGTCAGAGAGAACCCCACCATCGCCAAGAAGGTGGCCCAGGCCGTGCAGAAGGCCCACAGCTGGATGCGCGACAACCCCGAGGACGCCACTCAGGTCCTGATGGACATGGGCTGGAACGGCGGCAACTATGAGATGAACATCATGATCAACAATTCTCTCCAGTTCGGCCTGTCCGATGAGTTCACCGGCGATACCCTGAAGGACTTCATCGAGCGTTACATCCGTCTGGGCCTCATCACCTCCATGGACAACGTGGACGAGGTGCTGGAGCTGGCATGGACGCCCCTGCTGTAATTCCATCTGAACATTCGCACGCTGCCCGTGCTCCGGCTCTGCCGGGGCACGGGCGGTTTCCCGTTCAGGAGGCCTGAGAGAGAAACAGCAAAAGGTCCCGTTTGCGCTGGAGGGATTTTTTGGTATACTTTTTGAAAACGGCGGAAGGAGGAGCGGCATGGCGAATTTTACCAAGCAGGCGATCAAGCTCTCTTTTATAAAGCTGCTCAATGAGCGGCCACTCAATAAGATCAGCGTGCGGGACATCGTGGAGGACTGCGGCATCAACCGAAACTCCTTCTACTACCACTTTCAGGACATTTCCGCCCTGCTGGAGGAGATCGTCACCGAGGAGACGGAGAAGCTGATCCGGGAGTACCCCACCATTTCCTCTCTGGATGAGTGTTTTTTGACGGTGTTCCGCTTTGCCCGGGAAAACCGGCGGGCCACGCTCCATATCTACTATTCCGTCAACCGGGAGATGTTCACCCGGGAGGCGCTGAAGCGGTGTGAATAC
>CAZFJB010000154.1:0-3931 GCA_964519775.1 uncultured Oscillibacter sp. | reverse complement strand
TGATGCCCACGCTGTCCGCCGCCTGGGGATGCTCGCCGCAGGCCATCAGCCGCAGGCCGAAGCGGGTCTTATACAGCAGCACATAGGAGGCCACCAGCAAAATAGCGGTCACCAGCATGAACCAGCTGAACTCAAAAGAGCCGATGTTTACGGTGAAGGCTTTTTTGGCGGAGGCGTACTGAATGATGGAGGACACGTCATCGGGGTTGGCGGCGGTGTTGATGGCCTTGACGATAACGGTGGCACCGGCGGTGCCCAGCAGGTTCAGCGCCGTGCCCACCAGGGTCTGATCTGCCTTGAAGTGGATGCAGGCCACAGCCAGCAGGCAGGAGTAGAGCATACCTACCAGGGCGGAGGTCAGCAGCACCGCGATGATCGTGACGAAAGCGGGGGCGCTGTCGCCCAGGTAGCGCATGGTCAGCGCGCCGCCCAGGGCGCCCATGATCATGATACCCTCAAGACCCAGGTTGATGACGCCGGAATGTTCGGCGAAGCAGCCGCCCAGAGCCACCAGGATCAGCACGGAAGCGAAGATCAGGGTGTATTGCAGCAGTAAGCTCATGCCTGATCGCCTCCTTTCTCATCAGATCCGTCTTGCGGGGGGACTGTCTGGAGCTTTTGTGCCGCCCGTTCCTCCCGCTTGGCGATGGAGGCGCTCATGGCGTATTTCATGAAGAGGACGAAGCCGCAGAGATAAATGATGATGGCGGAGATCAGATCGGAGATCTGGGCGCAGTACATGGACTTGTCCACATAGGCGCCGCCGGCGGTGATGTGCTGGATAAAGAAGGAAGCCAGCACGGTGCCCAAGGGGTTCAGACCGCCCAGGAAGGCGGCGGCGATGCCGTTGAAGCCCATGGCGGGGACGGAGGAGGTGGAGCACTGCCACTGCTCGTAGCCGGTGAGATACAGCATGGCGGCACCCATGCCCGCCAGCGCGCCGGAGATCATCAGGCTGAGGATCACGTTGCGCTTTTCCGCCATGCCGCAGTATTTGGCAGCATTTTTGTTGAAGCCGGTGGCCCGCAGCTCGTAGCCGAATTTGGTCTTACCCAGCACCACCCAGACGATGACGGCCATCACCACGGACAACGGGATGGAAAGGCCCACATACTGGTTGTTGTTAAAGAGCTCTCCCAGACCCAGAGAGGGCAGCACCGCGGAGGGATTGGTGTGGGAGAGGACGAAGGTGTAGGGGCTGGTCTCCTCCTTCACCGTGGTCAAAAGCATATTGGTGAGATAGAGGGTGATCCAGTTGAGCATGATGCCGGAGATGACCTCGTTGACATTGCGGTAGGACTTCAGGAGGCCGGAAATAGCACCCAGAGCGGCACCGCCCAGCATGGCCAGCAGCAGGCAGGGCAGCCAGCTCCAGCCAAGGCCCAGCGCCGCGTACAGGCTCAGCGCCGCGCCGGCACAGTATTGGCCGGCCGCACCGATGTTGAAAAGACCCACTTTATAGGCAAAGAGGATGGCCAGCGCGCACATCAGCAGCGGCGCGGTCTTGACCAGAGTGTTGCCCAGATATTTCATCTGGGAGGCGGGGCGGTTATAGGTCATGAAGTTCTTGATGACGGTGATGATGGCCTCCCCCGCGCCGGCGGGGTTAATGAGCAGCAGCACCACATAGCCCAGAAACAGACCCAGCACCACGCAGATGAGAGAGGCAAGCAGAGACTGCACGCCGTTATTCTTCAGCGGATTTTTCTTCATGCCTTCACCTCATCTCTCTTGGCGCCGGCCATGTAGAGGCCCAGCTCCTCCTGGGTGGTGGTCTTGGGGTCCAGCTCGCCCACGATCTCGCCCTCGTACATCACGAGGATGCGGTCAGGCACGTCCATGACCTCGTCCAGCTCCAGGCTCACCAGCAAAACAGCCTTGCCGGCGTCCCGCTGGGCCACCAACTGGCGGTGGATGTACTCGATGGCGCCCACGTCCAGGCCACGGGTGGGCTGGACCGCCACCAGCAGCTCCGGGTCCTTATCGATCTCCCGGGCCACGATGGCCTTTTGCTGGTTGCCGCCGGACATACTGCGGGCCATGGTGACGGGGCCCTGACCGGAGCGGACATCGTACTGCTCGATAAGACCCTCAGCGTATTTGCGAATGTTTTTGCGGCGGAGGAAGCCGGCCTTGTCGGTGAACTCCGGCTCAAAGTAGCGCTGAAGGACCATGTTGTCCTCCAGGGAGTAGTCCAGCACCAGACCGTGTTTATGCCGGTCCTCGGGAATGTGGCTCATGCCCATGGCGCTGCGCTTGCGGATGGGGGTTTTGGTGATATCCTGGCCGCAGAGGGAGATGCTGCCGGAGGACAGCGGCTCCAGACCGGTGAGACCATAGACAAATTCCGTCTGGCCGTTGCCGTCGATCCCGGCGAGACAGACGATCTCGCCCCGGCGGACGGTCAGGGAGACGTTTTTCACGGCGTCGTTTTTATGGAGTTTGGAGGCCATGGTCATGTTTTTGACCTCCAGCACCACCTCGCCGGGCTGGATGGGCTGCTTCTCCACATGGAAGTTCACGTTCCGGCCCACCATCATGGCGGAGAGCTCCTCCATGGTGGTGTCGGCGGTGTTGACAGTGCCGATGTACTTGCCCTTGCGCAGCACGGAGCAGCGGTCCGCCACCGCCATGATCTCCGCCAGCTTGTGGGAGATGAAGAGGATGGACTTGCCCTCGGCGGCCAGATTCCGCATGATCTGCATCAGCTCGTCGATCTCCTGCGGAGTCAGAACAGCGGTAGGCTCATCAAAAATCAGGATCTCATTGTCCCGGTAGAGCATCTTCAGAATTTCGGTGCGCTGCTGCATACCCACGGTGATGTCCTCGATGATGGCATCGGGATCCACCTGAAGGCCATACTTTTCAGACAGGGCCAGGACCTTTTCCCGGGCCGCACCCTTATCCAGCATACCGCCCTTCACCGGCTCGACACCCAGGATGATGTTGTCCAGCACGCTGAAGCACTCCACCAGCTTGAAATGCTGATGCACCATACCGATGCCCAGGTCGTTGGCATCGTTGGGATTGCGGATGTCCACCGGCTTGCCGCCCACCCGGATCTCGCCCTCCTCCGGCTGATACAGGCCGAACAGAACACTCATCAAAGTGGATTTTCCGGCGCCATTTTCGCCCAGCAATGCGTGAATCTCGCCCTTTTTCAGCTGGAGCGTAATGTCGTCATTGGCAACAATACCGGGGAAACGCTTGGTGATATGCAGCATTTCCACTGCGTAGTTTTCCAAAAGCCATTCCTCCTCATCCGGTTCCGGGAAAGCCCTTCCCGCACCGACTATATTCTTTTACAGTATAGCACGGCGTTAGCCAATTTGCAAAATATATTTTGCGGAAAGCGGAAATTTCCTGTCGTTTCCGCCAGACATAAAACAAGGCCCCGAAAGCGTTTGCTTTCGGGGCCTGTGTAGGTGTTATCAGTCCGCAACGTAGGGCAGCAGAGCAATCTGACGGGCACGCTTGATGGCGGTGGTCAGATGACGCTGATGCTCGGCGCAGGTACCGGTGGTACGGCGGGGCAGGATCTTGCCACGCTCGGACAGGTAACGGCGCAGCTTGGCGGTATCCTTGTAATCAATCACAGTCACCTTGTCAACGCAGAAGGCGCATACCTTCTTGCGCTTGCGGGGACGGACACGCTGTTCGTTAGCCATGGTGTAACCTCCTTGTTAGCATTGTAGAAAAGTTTTGAGATTTAGAAGGGCAGCTGGGCGTCATCATCTTCCAGCATCGCGAAGTCGGATGCGGGAGCGGAAGCCGGGGCGGAGTAACCGCCAAAGCCACCGGGAGCAGGCTGGGTGTAGCTGTTTCCGCCGTAGGTGTTGCCACCGTAGGAGGAATTGCTCTCAGCGCTACGCTTGCTCTCACCGAAGTAGACATTGTCTGCCACGACCTCGGCGTTGCGGCGCTTGTTGCC
>CAZFJB010000153.1:0-3931 GCA_964519775.1 uncultured Oscillibacter sp. | reverse complement strand
AGCAGGGAGGAGATTTATTGAAATCTCCTCCCTGCAAGCAGATATTACTTTTCCCAGTCCTTTTCCCGCAGGTTGGTGTAGATATACACGCCGGCGGAAACAGAGCAGATGAGGAAAATGATGAACGACATAGCGGCGGCCCGCTCGTAGCGCAAGTACTTATTGAACTGATCGAACAGCACGATACCCAGCATCTTGGGGGAGTTGCCGCCCATCAGATAAGGCGTGGTGAAGGCGCCGACGTTGGACATAAAGACGAACGTGGCGGCGATGATCACGTCCTTCAAAGAGAGGGGGAGGATCATGCTCCGAAATACCCGCAGCTTGCTGGCGCCCACATCCCGGGCGCTTTCGATCATGGAGTCGGGAATGGCACCCAGACCCGCGGTGATCATCAGCGCGGCGAAGGGGATATTGAACCACAGGTTCATGGTCACCAAACCACTGGCGTGATACATCATGCCGGGCTTGAAATTCCCGCCGAAGAGCTGAGAGAGCCGGTTGAGCAGTCCCGAGTCTCGGATCACGGTGATCATGGCATACACCGCCACCATGCCGGGCACGAAGCGGGGCAGCAGGTAGAGGTTGCCGATGAGCCGGGAGATCTTGGACTTGACGAACCGCAGATACAGCGCCAGCAGATAGGCCAGCACGATGGCCAGCGCCACCGTTACCAGCACCACGCCCAGCGTGTAGAGGATGTTCTTCAGTTCCCGGGGCGTTTCAAAGAAGTACTTGTAGTTATCGAAGGTAAAACCGCCGGTGTCCGGGTCCGTAAAGCTGGTTTTCAAGGCCGTCAGGATTGGCCAGGCTACCACCAGCATGACCGTCAGGAATGACGGCATCACCAATCCATAAGCGGTCAGTAATCTTTTACTTTTCTTGCTCATTCTTTACACCTCGGACACATTCAAAATTAGGATTTAGCCAAGAGTACCGATCTCGTTGTCCCAACGCTCGTTGAAGTTGGTCTCCAGGCTGCCGATGGACAGGGTGCGGAAGTTGCTCACGTCCAGATCATTCAGATCCTCGTAGCCGGTCATATCCACGCTGCTGACGTCCACCAGAGGAATGGCGGCCATCTGCTTGACCAGGATCTCCTGGGCCTCGGGAGTGAGCATGAAGTTGCTGAAGACGTAAGCGCCGTCCACATTGGAGCCGAAGCTGGGGATGACCATGTTGCACACAGCGCCGGTGAAGGAGGGCTGGATGGTGGTCATCTTCACATACTCGGGCACAGTGCCGGCGGCACGCTGGCTCAGCAGCATATCCGCCCACATGGGGCACATATCGATCTCACCCTGGGCCAGCAGATCCAGAGCGCCCTGGTTCTTGTTGGGATACACAACCGTATCGCCGGACTTATACATATACGGATGCAGTTCCGCCAGCTTGGCGAAGCCCTCATCCCACTGATCCATCCACTTGGGATCGTCGGAGGTCATAGCGGCCTCGTCCTTGATGTAGTTATACACGGTGGTACGGACAAAGGAGTCACCAGCGCCGCCGGTGCCGGGGGTGTTATAGGCGAAACGGCCGGGATGATCCTTGATCCACTGATACAGCTCATCCGTGGTGGTGGGAACATCAGTGACGTTCTTGGAGTTGTAGGCCAGGACCACGGTGGTGCCGCGGTAGGGCTGGCAGAACTCAGAAGCCACGGCAGACTCGGCGGAAACGCCGGCAGCGTTGGGGATCTTGCTCTTGTCCAGCTTCACAAAGCCGTCAGTGCCGATCTGGGAGACCACTTTGGAGAGGTCGTCGCCGCTCAGCTCAAGCAGGTCATAGTCGGTGTTGGTCTGGTTGGCCTTGAAGGCGGCAACCAGCATATCGGTCATGGTCTGGCCGCCGGTACCGGACAGCAGGAAGTTCAGCTCAACCTGATAGCCCTGGTTGACCTCAGCGTTGCCGTTGAACTCGGTGGTCAGGCTTTCAAAGATCTGGCGGACGTTGTCAGAGCCGGTAGCCCACAGGTGGACGGTCTTGTTGACCTCCTGCTGTTCACCGGAGGAAGAGGCGGGGGCGTCAGACTTCTGGCCGCAGGCAGCAAGAGACAGTGCCATGACGAGGGCCAGCGCGGTGGCTAAAATGCGCTTCATTTTCATTCTGGTTCTCCCTTTCTTTAAAAAATATGCGTTTTGATGAATTTGAGATTCACGGGGTCTCCGGGGGACAGGTGGTCGGAGACTTCACGATCCACAAAGCACTTGATGACAAGGTCGCCGCACTGCACGTTGACCTCCACATAGTGCCCCAGGACCATGATGGTCCGCACCGTTCCCTGAATATCCGCGGGCTCACTGACAAGGGTGACATCCTCGGGCCGGACGGCGACGGTCTTCCCGTCCTTTTCGATGAAGTTCATCTCTCCAATGAAGGATGCCACATATTTGGTGGCGGGATTGTCGTAAATCTCCGTCGGCGTTCCCACCTGCTCGAACTTGCCCTTATTCATAACGACGATCCGGTGAGACAGGGCCATGGCCTCCTCCTGATCGTGGGTAACGAACACAACGGTGATGCCCAATTCTGCCTGGATCTTCTTCAGCTCCTCCCGCATCTGCTGGCGGATCTTGGCGTCCAGCGCGGAGAAGGGTTCGTCCAGCAGCAGCACGGAGGGCTTGAGCAGCAGAGAACGGGCGATGGCGATGCGCTGCTGCTGACCGCCGGAGAGCTGCGTGGGATACTTCTTCTCAAAGCCCTGCATACTCACCAGCTTCAGGTGCTTGTCGATGTCCTCTTTGATCTGATCCTTGGGGATCTTCCGCAGCTTCAGGCCAAAAGCCAGGTTTTCGTAGACGCTCATGTGGGTCCACAGGTTGTAGCTCTGGAACACCATGGCGGTGGGACGCTTTTCAGGGGGGAGCTTGACGATGGACTGCCCGTCGATGAGAATATCACCGGAGGTCACATCCAAAAAGCCGCCAATGGTCCGCAGAATGGTGGATTTACCGCAGCCGGAGGGACCCAGCATGGTCACGATCTCACCCTCGTAAATTTTCAGGTCGATATGCTCTACACCATCACCGTTGTCATAGTGCTTGGTCATATCCCGAATTTCCAGTTTTACATTCCGTTCAGACATAGTCCATTCCTCACAATCACTTCATCTTGAAGCCGCCGGCGATCGCCTCGGGGCCAATATACTTTCTCATCGCGAAGATCATGATGGCCGCCGGGATCATCAGCAGGATCGCGAACACCGCGCCGGCCTGGCCGGGGTAGTCCAAAATAATGCCGTACATCTCCACGGGCATGGTCTTGATCCGGGCAAGGCCCACCAGCAGCGTGCCCTGCGCCTCCTCCATGGAGCCCAGGAAGGTATACAGGGTGGCTACCATGATACCGGGCATCGCCATGGGGAAAGAGACCTGGAAGAAGGTGCGGATGGGGCCGGCGCCCACGTCCCGGGCCGCCTCCTCCTGCTGCTTATGTACCGCCTGGAAGGCGCTGCACGGCAGCCAGACCATGAACATCATGGAGTTGATCATATGGATGATGACCACGCCGGGAAGGGTGCCCATCAGATTGTACTTATAGAACAGGATGGCGATGGAGGTGTAGATGCCCAGCTTGGGGAACGCGTTGGTCAGCAGGAAAGAGAGCATGAAGATCTTTCTGCCGGGGAAGCGGAAGCGGGCCAGGGAATAAGCCGCCGGGATGCACAGGATCATGGAGCAGAACGTGGTGATCACCGCGATCACCAGAGACTGCACGATGGAGGACACCAGGCTCTTTTGGGAGAAGACGAACTTCCACCACTTCAGGCCCCACTCCGTGGGCAGAACGTGGGGCACCTCATGCACGTTTCCGAATGCCGTGATGCACATATACATCAACGGACCGTAGAAAAACAGCATGAACACCGCCAGGAGAATAAATTCCAGGAATTTCTTCCTCCCCACCGCATAGTAGAACCGCTTTGGATTCA
>CAZFJB010000152.1:0-3933 GCA_964519775.1 uncultured Oscillibacter sp. | reverse complement strand
CGGCCACATAGCACACCAGGGTCAGCACAATGGCGAACAGGAAGGGGTCAGGCAGATACTTGTCTACCAGCTTGACGCAAGCGTTTGTAAATTTCTTGAGCATATCCCACACTCCTAAAACTTAAATTCCGAACAGCGCAAATTCTGTTCGGTCGTTCATACTATAACGCTTTTTTCACAAAAATCAATAAAAAATTCACTTTTTCTTAGCAAGTAATCCATTTTTCGTCAAAAAATAGAATTACCCCCCCCCCTCATTTGTGCAATTCACCCAATTTTGCGTAAGATCTATTGTGCAAAGCATTGTAAATCACCGTAAAATATCGTAAATTATCGCATTTTTGTTCGCAAACAGCAAACCCGCCCGCCCCGGCATAGTCGGAGCGGGCGGGTTTTTCCGATGGAATCGTATGCGGGCAGACCGGCGTTTCGACTCACTCTGCCCGCTGTTCCCAGGGCGGGGTCACGTCGCTCTGCCGGGCCACCGTGTCCAGATAGTCGGTCAGTTCTGTCAGCCGCTGTAATTCAGCGGGCGAAGCGGCGCAGTCCTTGATGCGGTCGCATTTGGGCTGCGCCGGGGCACCCTCGTAAAGCATCTTTGCCGCCAGCAGCAGCTCGTTCAGCATGGTCTCCGTCACCAGCAGGGACTGCTCCACGCCGTCCACATCCGTCCAGATGACCTCAAATTCCTCCAGATTCCCGATGGCGGCGATGGCCAGCGCTCCCCGCTGCCAGAGGTGATGGCGCTTGGTGTAGTCCTCCTCCGAACCGGACACTCCGGTGAAGCGCACCGTCCAGCGATAGGGCCGCCGCGAGGTGGTCAGCTCCGTGGTATAGCCGCCGTAGGCGGGCAGGCCCAGAGCCTCCGCCATCCGGCCCACGGCGGAGATGTCTCCCACATAGTCGCTCTTTGCCTGATAGACATCCAAGGCCCGCTGGCGGATGGCGATGCCGTCCTGCCAGATGAGCCGCTCTCCCAGCCACACTTCTTTCACGCCCTTCAGCGAGATCCGCTCCCGGTGGTCGGCAGTGCGGTAGAGCCAGGAGGGCAGCACCTGCCGCCCGGTGACACGGACCACGCCGCCGCTTCGCTCGATCTCGAACCGGCAGTAGGCCACGCCGGACCAGTTGGAGTAGATCCGCAGCTCCATAGCCCCGGCGTCATCCTCCATGGTGTAGCTCATGCCCTCCTGCTGGATGGGCCGGCCGATGATGAATCCATTCACCGCCAGAGCTGCCGCCAGGATCAGCACGGTGCATACCGCCGCCAGGACCACCCGCCAGCCGGCGCGCCGCTTCACTTTTTTCAGATAGTCCACCTCCGGTACCGCCGGAGACGGCGCCGGCTGGACGCCCTCCCCCGCCAGATCCGCCCGGAGTCCCGCACAGGCGGGGCAAACTGCCAGATGGGCCTCCACCGCGGCATTGGTCTCCTGAGAGGTCAGCGCCTCCACATAGGAGGGCAGCAGATCCCGCACCACACCGCAGGTCAGATCATTTTTCATTGTCCGCACCTCCTTGCTTCAACCGCTCCTTGCCCCGGTAAAAGGTCACCCGGGCCCAGGTCTCTGTTTTTCCCATCACATCGCCGATCTCCCGGAAGGAAAGTCCCCCGAAGGCCCGGAGATACACCACTTCCCGCCCCGGCTCCGGCAGCTCGTGGACCCGCCGCAGCAGCTCCACCTGACCGGAGCGCTCCAGCGTCTCCTCCTCTGCCGAGGGCGCCAGGGGCAGCGCCGCCTCCTCCGGCAGTTCCGTCTCCCGGCTGACCTTCCGCAGGTGCTGATACCACAGGTGCTTCGCGATCTGGCACAGCCAGACAGACACCTTGCACGTCCCGTCGAACCGGTCAATGGACCGCACCGCCTGATAAAAAGTCTCCTGAGTCAGTTCCTCCGCCGTGTTGGCATCATGGCACTGCGAAAACAGGAACTTATACACCGTCTGGGCGTGCCGGTTGTAGACTTCTTCCATATTCTCCATGGCAGCGCCCCCTTTCCGGTGTTTTCACTTCTTATATCCCGGCAAACAGCCAAACGTTACAGCATATCAAAAAACCGGCGGATCTCCGCCGGTTTTTTTACATGGTCTCCACAAACTCCTCATAGGAGCGAATGTAATAGTCGCTGAGCCGCCGGATCTCCGGCTGATGGCTCTCCGCCGTCACATCATACACGCCGGCCACCCGGAATCCGGCTGCCTTGGCAGTGCGGATGGCGTACACCGCGTCTTCAAAGACCACCGTATCCTCCTTATTGGAGCGCAGCCGCCGCATGGCCATCTCATAGATCTCCGCGCTCTGGGACTTGTGGCTCCCGGCATCGGCTGAGGTGACGATGCCCCGGAAATAGTGGTCGATCCCCGCCGTTTTCAGGGCGGTCTCCGTCAGCCGGCGGTGAGTGGCGGTGGCCACATACATCCATACGCCCTGCATTTTCAGGATCGACAGGAATTTTTCCACGCCCGGCTTGGGGCGGACGTCCGTTTCGTAAAACCGCTCCATCCGCACCACGATCTGGCCCACGATCTTCTCCTCAGACCAGGGCAGGCCGCAGACCTCCCGCAGATAGGGCACCGTTTTGTGGTCCCCCTGCTGGCGCAGGTTCCGCAGCTGCTCCTCCGTCGGCGTGATGCCGGCCTCTTTCAAAAAGGTAGGCCCCAGCTCCCGCCAGGTGGGCATGGAGTCCAGCAGGGTGCCGTCCATATCAAAAATTGCGCTTTGCAGTCTCATAGAACACCTTATTCTGTGACAAAATCATCGGGGCATCGCCCCATAAGTGTGCGAGGGTCCCCTATTTTCATCATTTTCGCCGCGGCATACGCGCGGCGGGGCTTGGGGGGGATTAGGAGGGGGACCTGTCCCCCTCCTAATATATTATCAGCACAGTTTCGCGCCTGCCGGGATCTTGTCGTCCAGCATGATGAGGTTCAGTTTCTCCTCGCCCTTTTCCGTGTGGACGGCGGAGAGCAGCATACCACAGCTCTCCTGGCCCATCATCTTCCGGGGCGGCAGGTTCACGATGGCAGCCAGGGTCTTGCCCACCAGTTCCTCCGGCTCATAGAACTTGTGGATGCCGGAGAGGATCTGGCGATCCACGCCGGTACCATCGTCCAGGGTGAATTTCAGCAGCTTTTCGCTCTTTTTCACCGCTTCGCAGGCCTTCACCTTCACCACCCGGAAGTCAGACTTGCAGAAGGTGTCAAAGTCCACCTTCTCCTCCAACTGGGGCTCCAGCTCGATGGCGGGGAGGGCGGCCTTCTTGGCCGCGGCCTCGGCGGCTTCCAGTTCCGCCAGGGCCTTCTCGGCGTCCACCCGGGGGAAGAGATTCTCGCCCTTGGTCACAACGGCGTCCTCAGGCAGCACGCCCCACAGATCGGCGGAATCCCAGGTCTGTGCCTCCGCGCCGGCGCCGATCTGAGCGAAGAGCTTTTCCATGCTCTCCGGCATAAAGGGCGTCAGCAAAATGCCGCAGACACGGGTGGCCTCCAGCAGATTATACAGCACATGGGCCAGTCTGCCGCCGTTGGCCTCCATGTCCTTGGCCAGTGCCCAGGGGGCGTTCTCATCGATATACTTATTGGCCCGCTGGATCACCTTGAACACCTCACCCAGGGCGTTATGGGGGGCGAAGGTATCCATCTCATGGCCATAGGCCTTCTTCAATCCGGCGCACAGCGCCACCAACTGGGCATCATAGAGTACCGGGTCCGCATCCTCGCCGTTGGCAGCCAGCTCCACGCTGCTGCCCATCCGCACCAGGGACGCCAGCTGCGTCTCATCGGCGGTGGCGCCGCAGCCGGCAGGCAGGGTGCCGCCGAAGTACTTATTCACCATGGCGGTGGTACGGCTGACCAGGTTGCCCAGGTCATTGGCAAGGTCGGTGTTGATGGTCTGGATCAGCAGCTCGTTGGAGAAGTTGCCGTCAGAGCCGA
>CAZFJB010000151.1:0-3936 GCA_964519775.1 uncultured Oscillibacter sp. | reverse complement strand
ACGGCAAGCTGACCGGTATGTCCATGCGTGTTCCCACTCTGGACGTGTCCGTGGTGGACCTGACTGTGAAGCTGGAAAAGCCCGCCTCCTATGAGGAGATCTGCAAGGCCATGAAGGAGGCCTCCGAGGGCGAGCTGAAGGGCGTTCTGGGCTACACCGATGAGGATGTTGTCTCCAGCGACTTCATCAGCGATCCCCGCACCTCCATCTTCGACGCCAAGGCCGGTATCTCCCTGACCGACACCTTTGTGAAGGTCGTCTCCTGGTACGACAACGAGTGCGGTTACTCCAACAAGATGGTGGAGCTGGCCCGTCATATGTGCTCTGTGGACCACAAGTAAGAACCTGTATTCTCAAAGCGGCAGACGAAAGTCTGCCGCTTTTTGCCGCAAAATTTTGCGGCAAAAAGCAAGTTTCCAGCGCATACGCGCCGAAAACTATTGATTAGAATTGCGCAGAGGACCTCTGATCGGTCCCCCGCGCACACTCCTCCCTTCCGTTTTCAAGGCCCCATTGATATCCGGTACCTCTCCCGGCGGCAGACGAAAGTCTGCCGCTTTTCTTGTTGCTTTTCAGGCGGCGGTGTGCTATACTCCTTCCCGACAGGTGCCATCTCCCTGTCCAAGCGCCTTTGACCGGGCGTTCGTTCGTCCCTCGCCATAGAGGGCCGTTCTCTAAACAAAAAAATGGAGGTTTTTTTATGTCCAAATGGTCGACCCGCCAGCTCTCCACCGCCGCGCTTATCGCCGCGCTGTACGCGGCGCTGTCCCTGATCTCGTCCATGTTCGGCCTTACCTTCGGCGGCATCCAGTGCCGCTTATCCGAGGCGCTGACGGTGCTGCCATTCCTTCTGCCGGAGGCAGTGCCGGGGCTGTTCGTGGGGTGCCTTGTGACCAACCTCATGAGTACCGTAGGGCCGCTGGACATCGTGATCGGTCCCATGGCTTCCCTGCTGGCGGCCATGTTAACGGCGAAGATGCCCAATAAATGGCTGGCGCCCCTGCCGCCGGTGATCTGCAACGCGGTTTTCGTGGGTGCCATGATCGCCTGGTATGAGGGCGGCTTCGGCCCCGCCTTTCCGGCGCTGTACGCCTGGAACGCCTTCACCGTTGGATCAGGCGAGGCCATCGCCTGCTATGGGCTGGGCCTTGTTTTGCTGGAGGTCCTCCCCCGTGTACCCGCTCCGCGGCGGTGATTGAAAAATACCCCGGCCATTCCCTTCGGAATGGCCGGGGTTCTTTGTGTTTATCGCGTTTATTTCAGTTTTGCCCGGATCTTTGCCTTGACCTCCGGCGAGAGGAGCTTTCCCGCCGCACGGACCGGCAGGCTGGGCAGGCGGAAGAATTTCTTCCGCACCGTTTCAAAAGGCTCCACCGCGAAGGCGGCGAAAAAGGCCGCCCGGTCCGCCGCCGGGGCAATGGGCCCCGCCAGCCGGGGATTGCCCGCCACGGCCCGTTCCACCGGGAAAGGCTGGCAGGCAAGGTCCAACTGGTTGAAAAGGTAGCTGGCGTGGGGGGTATTCACCAGCAGAAGGCTGATGCCGTCATGCTGCTGGTCTGCCAGCTCGTCGGCCTTTAACCCCCAGAGATCCCCCAGCGTAAAGTCACCGGGGCGGCCCAGATTCGTATACTGGCAGCTATGGCAGCTCTGCCGCAGAAACAGCGCCCGGCCAAAGGCCCGACCATAGCCGGTGTTGAACAGCGGCACGGAATCCACAGTGCCGTCTTCATAGACAGCGGTGAAGTGGCTGTTTTTCCAGCCCTCCACCTTGTTGCGGAAGCGCACGTTCTGCAAGCGTGCCTGCTTCTGTCCCTCAATAGAGCGGGCCTCCGCCTCCCACACGCCGGGAGACGGCACACCATGGCACACCAGGTCACAGGTGGTGAGATTTTCCGGCCGGCTGCCCAGAAAGCGGTACAGTCCGTCCACCTGGCAGGGGGTGCCTACAAAAAGCACCGGCCGGGACTTCAGGGTCTCCCGCACCTCCCGGAACACACCGGAGAGGTCACTCTGGACATACTTGGCCCCCCGCAGCCGCCACAGATCCTCTTTGCGGAAACAGGGAATGTGCCGCAGATGCTGGTGGGCGTCCATGGCGGCGCCGTAGACCACGCCGCCCCCCTCCAGCACATAGCTGGCAATGGCGGTAAAGGCACCGCCGGAGGTGGAGTCCTTCCGCACCGCCCCGTCCCGGTTCCAGGCGGCAAAGGCCGCCGGAAGGTGGGCCGGTTCCCGTGGGGCAAGCAGCGGGCAGGTGCGGGTACAGCGTCCGCAGCGGACGCATTGGTCCTGATCCACCTGGGGCACGTCAAAACCGGCGTGATCCCGGATCATGGTGATGGCGTCATGCGGGCAGGCGGCGGCACAGGCCGTGCAGCCGGTGCAGCTCTCCGGCGGGGCCAGCTCCGGCCCGAAGCCGTTGGCCCCTATACGGGTCTCCGGCCGGTAGGGCCGGTTCTCCAGGGCGGCGGAGAGATAGTCCAGCGACTCCCGCCGGGCCGACTCCAGCCGTTTGGACACGGCATCCCAGTCGATCTCCGCCTCCAGCGCCGCCGTGTCCCCCTTGCCGATGATCCGGTCCGTCAGCCCCAAACGGCTCAGGAGGCTGAAGGTCCGGGACCGCTCCGGCGCGGCCAGCTCGCTGGGGGCCACCGCCGTGAAGAAGGGCACCTGGAACTGGGTGGCGAACACGGTGCCGTGGAAGGAGTTGGTAAAGACAAAGGCGGCGTTGGCAAACAGCTCCAGAAACTCCGCGGGGCCCGCGTCCAGCACCTGGCGGGCCCTGGGGTGGACCTTCTGCCGGATACCGCAGAGCTGCACGATGGGCAGATGGCTCCGGCGGGCAAACTCCTGGATATAGGGGGCCAGGGCACCGGGCTTATTGATGCAATAGCAGAGGATATAGCCCCCCGGCACCGGCACAGGGAGCTGATGGCCAAAGGAATCCCGCTGAGTGAACAGGTGGTCAGAGGCCGCCTCCAGCCATTGATCCGCCGTCAGCAGCAATGTGGGGTCCAGCACCACCGGTACCTCCTGGCCGGTGATCTCTTTTACGATCTCCCGGCCCTGCCGCTCCCGGACGCTGATGTGGGAAAAACGCTCCAGATAGCCCCGCAGCTCCGTCTCCATGCCCTCCGGCACCTTGGGCATGCCGAAGGAGGGGGCGTAGGCAATCTTCCGTCGGTCAGAGAAGGCCCCGAAGAATACGGGGTCAAAATGACCATCCGGGAAGATCTTTGGATTCCAGATCTGGTCGCTGCCGGAGAGGATCACGTCATAGGGCAGCTCCGCCTCTGAGAGTTCCCGAAAACTCTCGTACCGGCGCTGGGAGCGCTTCAGACGCGCCTGGGCAAACTGCTCGAACCGCTCATAGCGGGTCTTCAGGGCGCTGTAGTGCAGGGCGGTGTGGGCATCGTGGGCAGCGCTGCCCAGCCCCGTGGGCCGCTGGAAGAGGGCGTTATCCTGATTGACAAAATAATCCACGATCTCGCACTCCCAACCCAGGGACTCCACCGCCCGCTCTGTGGCGGCGGCCTGGAGCGGCGCGCCGTAATGATGGATATGATAAAAGGTGACAAGTCCCGCTTTCAAAAAACGACTTCCTTTCCGCAGCGGCGCAGGCCGCCGGATCATTGATCGGGTGTGCCGGGATCAGTTCAGGTCCATGACCACGTTGGCCGGGGTCATGAGATCATCCTCCGCGACCCAATCTGCCACAGGGACCACCTCAAATTCCGTTTTCGTCCGGCGGATCACCACCCGCTCCAGTCCCGCGTTGATGACCATGCGGCGGCACATCAAGCAGGAGGTGGCGTCATCGAGCAATTCGCCGGTGGCGGCGTTGCGGCCCACCAGGTAGATGGTGCCCCCAACCATGTCCCGCCGGGAGGCGGAGATGATGGCGTTGGCCTCGGCATGGACGCTGCGGCACAGCTC
>CAZFJB010000150.1:0-3940 GCA_964519775.1 uncultured Oscillibacter sp. | reverse complement strand
GACCAACGTGACCGTTGGCGGTGCCACCGTCGTCGTGGGCGGCAGCGATGCCAAGAAGGTCGAGGCCGCTAAGGACACCGGCAAGATCGACAACGACGGCTATGTCCAGTTCGCCGAGGAGTACTTCCCCGACCTGAAGCTGGAGACCGGCAATGACGACTTTGGCCGTCCTTCCAACACCTGGACCAACAAGCGCGCCACGATCGGCACCTTCGCCAACAAGGGCGACCTGGTTGCCACCTACACCAAGAAGGTCACCAAGGCCAACGTCTACACCGCTGTTGGCAAGGCTGCTTATGACGACCTGTGCGACGGCGAGTCCAAGCTGAACGTTTGGTTCGATGGCGTTGAGACCAAGGTTGCTGCCGCTAGCGTTGATACCTACATCAACAAGAACAACTCCGGCGCTTCCAACGGCACCGGCAACGGCGATCTGACCGAGATCTATGTTGATGGCGACAACAACGTGACCATCGTCACCATCCGCACCTATGTGTTCCAGGCTGCCGCTGACTATGACTCCAAGAAGGAGACCGCCAACCTGACCACCGACTCCACCAAGTACGACACCTCCATCACTCTGGACAACCGCACCGTGTCCTCTGAGGACTATGATGTTGTCAAGGACCTGAAGGCTGACGACTATGTCCTGGTCACCGCTGTGAAGAACAGCGCCGGCAAGTACGAGGTCAAGTCCGTTGAGCTGGCTGACACCAAGACTGTGGAAGTCACCGGCTACAAGTTCAAGAGCAACGTTTCCGCCGGTTCCGAGACCTACAGCTACAACGCCGGTGCTTCCGCCATCAAGGAAACCAACTACAATGTGGGCAAGCCCGCTGTCCTGGTCTTCGACAAGTATGGCTATGTCATCGCTGTTGAAGAGTCCGTGGTCCTCAGCGACTATGTCTACATCGAGAAGTTCGGCACCACCTCCGGCCTGAACACCAAGGCTGTTGCCAACGCTGTGTTCCCCGACGGCACCAACGAGGAGATCGTTGTTAAGGAAGCCTATGACAAGGCCAATGATGCTCAGGTCAAGGCCAAGGGCACCATTGCTGGCTGGAATGATACCGCTGCTCAGATCGGCTGGTTCACCTACAGCAAGAACGCTGCCGGTGAGTACACTCTGTACGAGATCGAGAGCAAGTACTCTGAGGCTACTGCTTCCTACACGCAGTCCGGCGCCACCGCTGTCGTGGTTTCCACCAACAGCAAGGTTCTGCCCTTCGAGTCCGATAGCGATTCTTCCACCAAGGCCGATGAGGTCCTGGTGAACGACAACACTGTTGTGATCCTGAAGGACGTGAACGATGATTACACCGTTTACACCGGCATCAAGAACTTCCCCGGCATCACCCTGAACCAGATCAACAGCGAGGCTTCTGTTGCCACTCTGGCCAAGACCAGCAACGGCTATGCCACTCTGGTTTACATTGATGTGACCGGCAAGGCTATCGTCACTGGTGACTCCAACTCCAACCTGGTGTATGTTGTCTCCTATGACGGCAAGTATGTCACCACCGACAACGAGACCTTCTACAAGTACACCGTTCTGAACGGCGAGAAGGAAGAGAAGATCGAGGCTGACGGCCTGCTGCAGGGCGAGGATGGCAAGATCTACAAGGTTGCCAACTACCTGACCAAGAACGGCGAGCGTTACACCAGCTTTGAGTATGCTACCAACGGCGGCGTGGTCTTCGCTGGCGCCAATGCGACCACCAAGCTGGCTCAGAGCGCCGGCACCCTGACCGTGAACGGCACTGCCTACATCGTGGCTGAGGACGCTGAGATCACCCTGGTGACTCTGGGCGTTGACATGGACAGCGACCGCAAGACCGCTTCTGTCATGAACAAGGATAAGGACGCCGACTATGAGGTCGCTACCGGCCTGTCCGCTTCTCAGTTGGTCGATGCTCTGAAGGGCTACAACTACACCTATGACTTCGCCGGCAAGGTCGAGGCTGAGACCTCCACCTCCAGCAAGGTCATCAAGGAGCTGTACATCACTGTGACCGAGGCTGAGTCCACCACCAGTGATCCCGCTCCCGCCGACACCGTTCCCACCATCTCCGGCACCACCGTTGCTACCGTTCCCACTGCCGCTCTGCTGAAGAACATGGCCGATGGCGCTTACACCTTCAAGAAGGGCGCCGCTAGTGTTGTTACCTGGACTTATAGCCCGGATAAAATCCAGACCTATGTCTTCTTCAAGTATAAGACCACCGCTGACAACCAGACCGTGACTCTGACCGTCTGGAACGATGAGGGCGATTCTTATGTGGGCGATATTACTCACTCCACCATGGGCGGTAACTACTGCGTTACCAGCGTGGCTCCCAAGAGCTGCGGCGCTGATTCCAGCTATAGTGATGGCGTGAGCGGCACCCTGGGTGATTACACCGTGAACTGGCCCGCTGGCAACTACAACTGGACTGTTGTCGTTAAGACCTCCGGCGTTGAGCTGGCTTCCGGCAACTTTGTCGTCGCCTAATCTCATCTGAGATCAAAATCTATCAAAACTCATCTGAGTTGAGATAAAAAAGTCCCCCGCTCGCAAGAGCGGGGGACTTTTTGCGCCTTAAGGCTCACCATAGAGGATAAGACTGCCGCTGCCCATGGGATTATTTTCTTGACTTCTGACTACCCTGAGCTCTGTCAGTTCCGCGAAGGTTTTGGCGGTGGAGTAGTCTGCGTTTTTCCAGGTGCTGCCGTTGGTATACGTGCCGGTGACCTGCGTCTGTGCTTCGTACATGGGGTAGAGTGTCAGCCAGTAGACCGCTCCTTTCATCACCCACCCGGAAACGGCTATATTGGAGAAGGGATACAGCGTGAACCCCATGGTGCCATATGCCGTGGTAGAGGTCGCGGCGATGCGGGCGTGGACCCGGCTGTATTTGCTCCAGTCGATGTCGCTGAGACTCAGCGTCAGATACGAATTGCTGATCACGGTGGATGTGCTTTTCAGCAGCTGCCAGCCAATCTTGTTTTCCAGGGTCGTGATGGCGCTTTGCCGGGCCGTGGTTTCGGCGGAAATGGCGTTTTGCCGGGCTGTCACCTCGCTGTCCACCGCCGCCTGGGCGGCCTCGGCGCTGGCCGCCGCGCCGTGAATGGCGGTGTCAATGGCGTCCCAGTTGTGGTCAAAGTCCGCCAGCAATACGCGGTCATCGGCCGCCGGCTTGCGGAGAGAATAGTGGGTGGTGCTGTTCATAAATTTTTCCTCCTTTTTGTTGTCATACGAGCGTAACAAAACACGCCCGCCTGTTTCATCCCCCCTGCCGCCACCGCCCACGTTGCACGGTTTCGCGCAACTCCGCCGCCTTTGGGGCAACCGCCAAATTCCGGGTCTGGATTTCGACACCCTCCCGCCTTGACGGGCCCGCCCACCGGCGGTATAATGTGGGCAGAGAGAAGCGCTGTGACGCTTGGACGCAAACGATTTTGAGAGCGACAGGAGGACTGCCTATGGCGGATCGGACGCAGCTTTACCACAGCGGCACCCTGACGGACGGCTGGCGGCTCTTCGGCGCCCATCCCGCCACGGAGGGGGAGCGGCACGGCTGGTGGTTCAACGTGTGGGCGCCTCACGCCCGGGGCGTGTCCGTGGTGGGGGATTTCAACGGGTGGGACCCCGCCGCCCATCCCCTGGCGAAAAAGGGGGAGTTTTGGGAGGGATTTCTCCCGGATCTGCCGCTGTATACCAGCTATAAATACGCCGTGACCGGGGCGGACGGCGTGACACGGTTCAAGGCGGACCCTTACGGCTTCCACACGGAGACACGTCCCGGCACAGCCAGCAAGCTGTACGACATTTCCCATTTTCAGTGGTCGGACGGGGACTTCCGGGCCGGCAAGCAGCCGGTGTATCACCAGCCGCTGAATATTTATGAGGTGCATCTGGGCTCCTGGCGGAAGCGGGAGAACGGCGATTTTCTGGATTACC
>CAZFJB010000149.1:0-3976 GCA_964519775.1 uncultured Oscillibacter sp. | reverse complement strand
TCTCAAAGAGGGCGAAGTCGGCCTTCGGGCTGTATACCCGCAGCCGCAGCTTGCGGCGCAGCTCCACGCCGTCCTCTTTCTCCTGAAAATCCCGGTCATCCAGGGAGTCGAAATAGAGCGAGCGCACCGGATAGCCATCCGCGCCGTTGTGGGCGTCCGCGTGGACCACAGGGCGCAGATGCTCACGCAGGGCAAGGGCCGCCGCGTGGTCGAGCAGAAACTTCTTTTCCTCACGCAGAACATCCCGCATCGGCACAGCCCCCTTTTGTTCTGATAACTGATTGATTTTACCACAAATCCGACATCAACGCAACACTTTCAGCCCGTAATCTCTATTCAGCAAACGGCGCGAAACGTGCCTGTTTCACGCCGCTGAAAGCAAAAATCAGCGGGAGGGGTCCAGACCTCTCCCGCTGACTTGATATATACCTTTGCAAATGTAAAAACTTACGCTGTTATTTCTTTTTAATTGCCCGCAGCTCAATATACCCACGGCTGCCGCGAGGCTCCAACTGGATCCGGGGATCACCGTCATCCCACGCATAGCCGATGACACCGGGGTCATAGCCGTTCATGGCCTGCTGGACAGCAGCGATGGCATCGCAGTAATCCTCCTCAGCAAAGGGCTCGCCCTGGAACATCAGGTAATCGGCTTCCGGCAGGTCGATCACATCGAAGCCCTCCGGCACGGGGCCGGTGTAATCCGTTGCCGTTTCCACGCCCTGCACATAAGTGGAAGTGTTGGGCTTTTTGAACCGCTCCGGCAGCCACAGGCAGACCGGCTCGCCGCAGAGAGAGTCCATGCTCAGCAGCATCCCCCACACGTCGCAGCCCACCTCCTCGCAATAGGGGAAGTAGTCCTCGGCCTTGACTCCACGCTTGCAGATGCCTTGCGCTCCGGCTTGTGAATGACCTGAATAAAGACATTGTTTGTGTGTTCCATCGCTGTCGCATCCTTTCTGAGTGCTCTGAATTTCGCGCCGTAAGGCACAAACAGCGTAATGGGGACAGGTGCGGCGGCATAGGCGCTGGGACACATTCCAAACTCCCGGGTAAAGGCACGGGTAAAGCCGTCCACACTGCCGAAGCCAAGGTCAAAGGCGGCATCGATCACGCGGATATGCTCGTTTTTGATGCGCAAAGCCGCCTTTGCCAGCCGCAGCCGGCGAATGTATCCCGATGGGGTCAGCCCCGTGTATACCTGGAACAAGCGGTACGAATACCACGGCGAAAACAGGGAAACACTCGCCAGCTCCGATAACCCGATTTTTTCATCCAGACACGCTTCGATGTAGTCCTGCATCCGTTGCACCGCTATGATCTGTTCCTTCACGCTGTTCACCTCCTTGCGATCACAAAATGATCTTACCGTTTTTCAGAAAGGATCTCTCGACGTTTTTTGCTATTACCTATTTCAGGGGAAAACAAACGGTATTCCATTGGAATATAAGCGATGCCACCCTCAGTTTGCATCCCATCCGTTTTTATAAAACCCAACTTTTCATAGATCGGAACGGCATAGTTGGAAGAATGCACTGTGATCGTCTCTGCACTTTCCGACAGCACCCTGTTCCACAATGCCCGCCCGATTTCTTTTCCGTGATATGCGCCTTTCACAAAAACAAAGCCAGGTGGTGTCCGCTGCTTCTCGTGGCAATGATGCCGACAAGTGTGTCCTTATCAAAGGCACCGTAGACACGCAGTTGTTTCAGATAGTCCTTGTCGTGTATCGCATTCCAAAATGCCTGCCTTCCACTTTCCGTGTACCGCGGTGCTTCGTATTGCGAAAAGACCTCCCATATGAGTGGGCGCACATTGGGCAGTTCCGCTCCGTACAACTCTCGGATACTAATTTTGCATCGTTCATTGCCCAGCAGTTTGCTCACCCTCCCGTTATCAATGTCCGCTGCGTTTTTATCCTGCTATACTTAAAACATGCAGATAATTGTGAATATCATGCAAATTCCGTGCATATTTGCCCACGCAACAGGGCACCACGTTCCAGCACAGAGCGCACATAAGTTGATGCTCCGCAATCGCTATCAACGCCCGGAGCGGCGATGATATAATATGCAGTTCCAAAGCTTTGCGTATTTGTTCATGATCTTATCTTCTTTTATAGATCACGATTTCTGGATCCGCGCCATTTTCCCCGTATGTACAGATGAGAATAAAGTTTTCCCGGGCGATCACGCCAAAGCAGGTTTTGCCGCTTTCATCAACGAGATTTCTGACCTGTGTGCCCAGATATACCTCGTCATCCTTCAAAAACCTGACCGTGCCGCTTGGGATGGGATATTCCAGATTGACAAAGCTGCCAACAAGGGGATACAGCTCCGTGACCGCTTCCATTCCATCAATGTTCAAGCCATTGATCTCATCCATTAAACCTTTTTTGAATGCCTGCCAGTTCTCCATACCGCCGGTCAGTATGTACTTTGCCGCGAAGCACTGCTTGCCAAAGGGGCAGCCGTTTGTCGCGGCGCAGCCGGGGCAGACTTCCTTGGACGGACACACGGCGCAGTTCGCGCCACAGATCGATTCGTTCATTTCTTTCCTCCATTCACAATTTGAGCGTAAACATCCTCCGGGATCATGGGCAAGCCGATCCGCTCCAGCAGCTCCGGTTCTATCTTCCCGCTTTCCGCGTATTGCCGCCCCGCATGACGGATCAGCGCCAGCCTGGGCTTTGTCACCGGTTCCGCCTCCGGAGCGTTGAACATCTTTTTCCCCCCCCCTTTACCCTTTGAGCAACCGCATCATGGCGGTGAAATCCTGTGTCAGCATCCCGGATATCTCTTCCTGTGTAAAATCGCACATGCCGGTAGCGCACAATGTAGCGATGCCGTAAGTATGGATCCAGGAATGTTCAAACAGCGTTTTCGCATCCTCGGCAGACAGGCCGTAATCGGTTTGGATCGTACGCAAACACTCATCGGCAATGCTGCCGAGATGGGCGTAAATATCGGCAAAAGATCTCACACCGCTGTTCTGCGACATGAAAACAAGCTGATAAAGCCGTGGTTCTTCCTTGGCGAATAGGATCATCCGCATACCGACCTGCTTGAAGATCGGCATATCGGCCCCAGTCTTGTGGGCATACGACGCAAAGCGTTCCATGGCGGCAGCCTTGACCCCGTCGACCACCTCCCGCATGGAGCTGAACACGGTGAAGATCGGCGTGGCAGAAGTATTCAGCGCGTTCCCAAGGGATTTGGCCGTCAAGGCGTTGATCCCGCTCCGTGATACGACACGCAGCGCGGCGGCAATGATCTCTTCTCTTGTAAACTTCGGTTTCGGCGGCATGGTGCTCCTACTCAATAAAGCTTTTATTCTAAAACGCTCATTCTAAAACGATAATTCTATTATAGCCTTCCATCCGACAAAGTCAATGAGGTACAGACCTTCACACGCTAAAGCGCGCCGCGAAATACGGCACAGATACGGCGCGTTTCCTCATTTTCTATGCTTCCGCCTTTTTTCTTCTGTTACCGTGCGCTGCGATACAGGATCGTCACGATCTGCGCCCGGGTGCAGGTCTGGCCGGACATCAGATTTCCATTGCTGCCCTGAATGATGCCCATACCCACGGCCCACTGGAACGCCGGGATGGCGTACTCCGGGATATCGAAGGCATCGTTGTAGCTCAGAATATTCGTGTCCTCGCCGGCGCTCAGGTCCACGCCCAGCGCCTTCGCCCAGCGGTAGAGGAAGGTCACGATCTGCGCCCGGGTACACGCCGCGTCAGGCGCGAAGTGGGTATCGTCCACGCCGCCGGTAATGCCGTTCTTCGCCGCCCACAGCACCGCGTCATAGTAATACTTGTCGGCGGGCACGTCCGTGAAGAAGTTCAGCATGGAGTCGTCCTCCATGAAGGTGGCCTTGACCTCCACCTTGCCGGCGGGCATTTTGAAGCTGTAGGTGCCGTCGCCGTTGTTGGTCAGCTCGATCTCGTTGCCGTTCTTGTCCAGAACGG
>CAZFJB010000148.1:0-3984 GCA_964519775.1 uncultured Oscillibacter sp. | reverse complement strand
GTTGCTGGCCACCTGCGCCACGATCTGGGTGGCGATGTTGCAGGCGGTGGCGAAGCTGTGAGGCCGCTCGATGAGGGTCCCGGTGATGACGGTGCCGTTTTGCAGCATATCCTCCAGATTCACCAGGTCGCAGTTGTGCATATGCTGGGCGAAATAGTCGGCGTCGTGGAAGTGGATGATGCCCTCCCGATGGGCATCCACGATCTCCTGGGGCAGCAGGATGCGCTCCGTGATGTCACGGCTGACCTCGCCGGCCATGTAGTCCCGCTGGGTGGAGTTGACCACCGGGTTTTTGTTGGCGTTTTCCTGCTTGGCCTCTTCGTTGCAGCACTCGATGAGGGAGAGGATCTTGTCATCGGTGGTGTTGGAGCGGCGGACCAGAGAGCGGGTATAGCGGTAGGTCACATAGTTCTTGGCCACCTCATAGGCGCCGTGGGCCATGATCTGGTACTCCACCAGATCCTGGATCTCCTCCACCGAGGGGGCCCGGTTCATTTTCAGGCAGGAGAACTCCACGCTCTCCGCGATCCGCTGGATCTGCATGGGGGTCATGCGGATGGACTCGTCCACACTTTCGTTGGCCTTGGCAATAGCGGCGATGATCTTGGTGATGTCAAAGGTGACCTCAGAGCCGTTTCGTTTGATAACAGTCATGGCAATACTCCCTTATTCTATTCTTTACAGGGAAAGGACCCCATATATTCAGTAGCGATAGCATCATAACACACAATATCTTGTATATCAAGCCGATAAAACACTTTTTCGCACTTTTGGTAAGATTTCACAGAAATCAGGGAGAAACTTTGACGTTTCATCTTTACCCGGCAGACAAAAGAGGGTATAATCATTTTATATAGCTATTTCTTTGACAGAAGGAGACTGTTTTATGGATACCGTAGAGAAGCTGTTTCGCTTTTTGGATGAAAGCCCCACCTGCTATCACGCGGCAAGCAATGTGAAAGCGGCGCTGACGGCGGCGGGGGCCGTGGAGCTGCGGGAAGCGGAGCCCTGGCGGCTGGAGCGGGGGACACAATATGTTGTGTCCCGTGGGGATTCCGCCCTCATTGCCTTCCGGGTGCCCAAGGGGCCGTTTCACGGTTTTTTGATGGCGGCGGCCCACAGCGATTCCCCCACGTTCAAAATTCGGGAAAACGCCGAAACGGCCTCCGCCGGGGGGGCGGTGCGCCTCAGCGTGGAGCCCTACGGCGGCGGGATCTGGCGGGGCTGGCTGGACCGGCCATTGTCCGTGGCGGGCCGGGTGATGGTCCGGCGGGGCCGCCGGCTGGTGAGCCACCTGGTGAATGTGGATCGGGATCTGCTGGTGATCCCCAGTGTGGCTATCCACATGGATCGGAGCGTCAACAAGGGGACGGAGCTGAATCCGGCGGCGGATCTGCTGCCCCTGCTGGGCATGGGAGAGAGCGGCGCGTTCCGGCAGCTTATCGCGGAGACCGCCGGTGTTTCCGTGGAAGATCTGCTGTCCACAGAGCTGTTTTTGTACCCCAGAACGAAGGCCGCGCGCACGGGAGTGAAAGAGGAATTTATCGTCTCTCCCCGGCTGGACGATCTGCAGTGTGTGTTCGGCTGCATGGAGGGCTTCCTGGCGGCGGAGGAAAGTGAAAGCCTGCCGGTGCTGGCTATATTTAATAATGAAGAAGTGGGCAGCGGCACCCGTCAGGGGGCGGATTCCACCTTCCTCACTGATGTGCTGGAGCGGATCGCCGATGGCCTGGGCCTGACGGCGGAGGAGTGGAAGGTGGCGATCGCCAACAGCTTTATGGTCTCGGCGGACAACGCCCACGCCATCCACCCCGCCCACCCGGAGTACGCCGACAAGGGGGAGTTCCCTGTGCTGGGCGGCGGTGTGGTCATCAAGTACAACGCCAATCAGCGCTACACCACCGACGCCGAGTCCGGCGCGGTGTTTCAGGCCATCTGCCAGGCGGCGGGGGTGCCCACCCAGCGCTACAGCAACCGAGCAGACCTGCCCGGCGGCTCCACTCTGGGCAATATCTCCACCGCACATCTCTCTGTGCCCACGGTGGACATCGGCCTGCCTCAGCTTGCCATGCACAGCGTGTGCGAGACGGCGGGGGCGGCGGACACGGACTATCTCATCCGGGCCATGATCGCCTACTTCTCCCGGTCCTACCGCCGGGAGGGGGACGGCATCGTATTTTAAAGGAGGCGCCTATGCGGTTACGTTTCAGGCAGCGTTTTTTCTCGTGGTTCGACAGCTATGATATTTACGATGAGGCGGGGAATACCGTCTACACTGTGGAGGGGAAGCTCTCCTGGGGACATTGCCTCCACATTCTGGACCGGACAGGCTGTCATATTGGCACTGTAAAGGAAAGAGTGTTGACGTTTTTGCCGAAGTTTGAGCTGTACGAGGGGGAGCGGTACATCGGCAGCATCCAGAAGAAATTCACCTTTTTCGCACCCCGGTTCGACATCGACTGTAACGGCTGGCAGGTGGAGGGGGACTTTTTTGAATGGGACTACCGGGTGACGGAGCCTTGCGGGGCGCTGGTGGCCACCGTCAGCAAGGAACTGTTCCACCTGACGGATACCTACGTCATCGATGTGGTCGACCCGTCTGACGCCCTCCGGGCGCTGATGCTGGCGCTGGCCATCGACGCGGAGAAGTGCTCCCGGAAATGAAACACGACCGAAACCCAGGCGGTATATACTCTAAAAGACTTCCTGATCACACGATTTGGAAGTCTCTTAGAACACACAACTTTACATACTCCCGAACGTGGACAGTGCCAAGGGGGACGATGATTTTACCCCTTTTCGCAACATCATGAACGAGTATAAAAGATGACTGTATAGAGTTTCTGTTGCGATATTCACTGTTCCGTAAGGAAATCAAGAGATACGACAAGAAGACATTTGAAGAAGTTAAGTAAATTGATATTTACAAAAGAAAGGAACCATGAAAAAGATAATTTCAAAGATTCTGATTACTTTCGTGATATTAGGTGCTATCTGTCTTGCTTTTTGGAAAGTCGGATGGCTGACATCAGCACAAGAAGTAGGTATACTGTTTGCTATAACTGGTGCAATAATAGTGGTTGATCTTGCTTGGACATTTGTCCGGAAAAAGATTTGGAACGACAAGTAAATTCAGATTTGACAAAGGAAAAACGCATAAAGTGATCCCGCCTCACAGCATAGCTGCGAGGCGGGATTTTAAAGGTATTATTCCGAATCGGCAGGGAGATCAGCCTGCTCCGCGGCAAATTCCTCTTTGGCCTGCTGCAAAATTTTTCGCTCCGCCTTGGTGGTGAGCTTGCTTTCGTCAAACCGGGCGAAGAGGTCGGGCCGGCGGGCCATGGTGCGCTTGTAACTCTCCTTTTTTCGCCAGGCGGCCACCTTGGCGTGGTCGCCGGAGCGCAGGATCTCCGGCACCTCCCGGCCATGCCATTCAGCGGGGCGGGAATACTGGGGATATTCCAGCAGGCCATCCCAGTGGGACTCCTCCTCAAAGCACTCGGCATCCGGCAGAACGCCCGGCACCATGCGGCACACGGCGTCCGCCACCGCCATGGCGGGGATCTCACCGCCGGTGAGGACAAAGTCGCCCATGCTCAGCTCCTCGTCCACGCACTCGTCGATGAAGCGCTGGTCGATGCCCTCGTAATGGCCGCAGACCAGAATGAGGTGGTCGTATTGGGCTTTCAACTCTTTGGCGATGGTCTGGTCAAAGGTGCGGCCGCAGGGGGACATGAAAATGGTACGGCCGGGGCCGTAGGTCTGCACCACATGGTCCCAGCAGCGGTACAGCGGGTCTGCCTGCATGACGGCGCCCCGGCCGCCGCCGTAAGGATAGTCGTCCACCTGCATCTGCTTGTTGGTGGTGTACTGCCGAATCTGATGGGTGCGGATGGCGATATAGCCCCGCTCCTGGGCCCGGCCCAGGATGCTGACGTTCAGCATAGCGTCCACAGATTCCGGGAACAGCGTCAGAATGTCGAT
>CAZFJB010000147.1:0-3996 GCA_964519775.1 uncultured Oscillibacter sp. | reverse complement strand
GGACTTGAAAAACAAAAAACACCGGGGCGGACAGCCCCGGTGTTCGTTTATGGATCACTGGCCCAGATAGCGCTTTACCAGCACCTGCAAAAGTTCGTCCCGATCCAGCTTGCGGATCAGGGTCCGGGCGCCCATGTGGTTGGTGATATAGGTGGGGTCCTCAGAGAGAATGTAGCCCACGATCTGGTTGATGGGGTTATACCCCTTTTCCTCCAGCGCCTGGTAGACAGTGGTCAGAATGTGGTGGATCTCCGCGTCCTTTTCGTCCACAATGCTGAATTTTCTGGTAAAGTCATCCATAGGGGCACCACCCTTCGTTCAAAGATCGCTCACGATGGGATCATGAGCCTTATGAAGGTAGTATACTCGTTTTTTTCACGCAAGTAAAGTGAAAAAAGGAATTGTAACAGAATGGTAATAAATGTCTGTGACCGCGCTGCCGGAAAAAAAGTCCGGCCACGCGCGGGCATGGCCGGACCAAAAGATGCTTACCGCAGCACAGCGCCGCAGTCACGCTCCAAAGCCTCAAGGATGCTCTTCACGTCAGCGTCCGCCTCTTCGGCGGTGAGGCTCCGGTCATCCGCCCGGAGGGTCAGGCTGAAGGCCACGCTCTTCTTGCCGGGGGCAATGCCCACACCGGTGTAGATGTCAAACAACGCCACGTCCTTCAAAAGACCCTTGGCGCCCTTGCGGATGGCCTCCTCCAGCTCGCCCACCGGCACATCCTTGCCGCAGACCACGGCAATATCCCGGGTGACAGCAGGGAACTTGGGCAGGGGCTGATACACTGGCAGACCGCCCTTGCAGTCATACAGAGCATCGAACCACAGCTCGGCAGCATACAGCTCGGCATCCACACCGTAATTGCCCGCCACATGGGGGTGGATCTGCCCCACCGTGCCCAGCAGACAGTCGCCGCAGTACACCTTGGCGCAGCGGCCGGGATGGTAGGAGGGGTTCTCCCGATCAGCGGTGAAGCGGACGTTTTCGATGCGCAGCTGCTTCAAAACAGCCTCTACCGCGCCCTTGATGGCGAAGAAGTCCATATCAGCGCCGTAAGCGCCCAGAGTCAGGACTTTCGGCTCGTCGGCAAGGCCGTCGGGTCGCTTGAAGTACACCCGGCCCAGCTCGTAGAGCTTGGCGGACTTGTTGCGGAAGTTGTAGTTCCGGGTCAGGATCTCCAGCATGGAGGGCAGGGTGGTGGTGCGCATGATGGAGGTGTCCTCGCCCAGGGGGTTCAGGATCTTCAGGGAGTCCCGCTGGGGGGCGTCCTTGGGCAGGTCGATCTTGTCGTAATAAGTGGGGCTGATGAAGGAGTAGGTGATGATCTCATCATACCCGGCGGCACGGCACACGGCGCCCAGGGCGTTTTCCGCAAGCTGCACATCCGTCAGGCCCCGGCGCTCGGTGAGGCCGTTAGAGAGGGTGTCAGGAATATTGTTGTACCCGAAGAAGCGGGCCACCTCCTCGGCAATGTCGGAGAAGTGCTCCACGTCAGAGCGCCAGGAGGGTACATAAATGGTGTCGCCTTCCACCTTGAAATCAAGAGACTCCAGGATGCGGACCATCTCCTCCCGGGCAACGTCGGTGCCCAGCAGGCCGTTGATCTTCTCCGGCTCCAGCTTCACGGTAACAGGATAGGCGTCCTTGGCGATAACGTCCAGCACGCCGTCCACCACTTCGCCGGCGCCCAGCAGCTCCACCAGCTCGCAGGCCCGCTCCACAGCCTTCATGGTGTTCATGGGGTCCAGACCCTTTTCGTAGCGGGAGGAGGCGTCGGTGCGCATATTCAGTGCGGCGGCGGTGCGGTGGACAGAAGTGCCGTTGAAGTTGGCGGATTCAAAGAGGACCATGGCCGTGTCGCCCACGATCTCGCTGTTGGCACCGCCCATAACGCCTGCCACGCAGACGGGCTTATTCTCGTCGCAGATGCACAGCATGGAGGGCGTCAGCTTCCGCTCGTTGCCATCCAGAGTGGTGATGCTCTCACCCTCCCGGGCGGTGCGGACAATGATGTGGCCGCCTTCCACGCAGGAGAAGTCAAAAGCGTGCATGGGCTGGCCGTATTCCAGCATCACATAGTTGGTGATGTCCACAATGTTATTGATAGGGCGGACGCCGGAGTTCCGCAGCCGCTCCCGCATCCAGGCGGGGGAGGGCTGGATCTTCACGTTCTTCACCATCCGGGCGGTGTACCGGGGGCAGAGGTCACCGTCCTCGATGTCGATGTCCACCAGCTCGGCGATGGAGCCGCCGCAGCCCTTGACCTCCGGCTCATGGAGCTTGAGGGGGCGGCGGAAGGTGGCGCTGGCCTCCCGGGCAAGGCCGATGACGCTGAGGCAGTCAGGCCGGTTGGGGGTGATCTCAAATTCCACCACATGGTCATCGGCGCCGATGACCTGGGCAATGTCGTCGCCGGGTCTTACATCCTCGTTCAGGATCCAGATGCCGTCGCAGATGCAGTGAGGGAACTCCTTCTGCTCGGCGTGGAGATCCGCCAGGGTGCAGATGGTATCGGTTTTCGTGTTGTAGGCCACCAGGTCGCCGGCGTGCAGGTTGGAGCAGCCGGTGTCGGGGCAGGCGGTGGCGCCGCCGATGTCCAGCGTGGTGTGGTAGCGGTTGTAGCCCTGAGACTCACATTCCAGCACCTTGCCGCAGACCACAGGGCCAAAGACCTTGTCGCCGGCCTTGATGTCGGCGGGGATAGAGGGCTTGGCGGGGTCCAGAGGCTTATAGTCGTTGAGCAGCGCGGCGGGGGTGATAACGGCGTAGGGGTAGTCGTGCTCCGCCGTGAGGTTCAGCTCCTTCAAAGAGCAGAGCATACCGTTGGATACCACGCCCCGCAGCTTGCCCTTTTCGATCTTCACACCGCCGGGCAGCAGGGACTTGTGCTGGGCCACAGGCACCAGGTCGCCCACGTGGATGTTCCACGCGCCGGTGACGATCTGGGTGGGCTCATCCTTGCCGGTATCCAGCTGGCAGATCCACATATGGTCGCTGTCCGGGTGCTTTTCCATAGACAGCAGCTTGCCCACCACAACGTTTTTCAGGGACTCGTTCAGCACCTCGGTGGTCTCCACCTTGGAGCCGGAGAGGGTCATGGCCTCGTCAAAATCCCGGTCGCCGATGTCGGCGATGTCTACAAATTCATTTAACCATTTACGGGAAAGGATCATCTTGTTTCCTCCTATTACAAATGAGGTATCTGTGATTTCGCCGCTTGCGGCGAAAGAAATCAGATCCGTTTTTTGCGGCGGCGCACTCCAGAGTGGCTTCTCTTGCCCCTATGGGGCAATTCACCTTCTGTACGTCGCAAAAAACACTTCTCAGAGTGCAAACGTGCGAGCCGCTTTGCGGCGAGTGCGCCGCGGCACTCTGCAAAATTCGCGCAAAATGGCTTTGCCATTTTGGCGAGGGGAATTAGAATTGCTGTAAGAATCTTTCGTCGTTCTCAAAGATCAGCCGCAGGTCGCTGATCTTGAAGTGGCCCATGGCGAAACGCTCCAGACCCATGCCGAAGGCAAAGCCGGAGTATTCATCCGGGTCGATGCCGCAGTTGCGCAGCACCTTGGGATGCACCATGCCGGCGCCCAGCACCTCGATCCAGCCCTCGCCCTTGCAGGTGGGGCAGCCCTTGCCGCCGCACTTGTGGCACTGGATGTCCACCTCGCAGGAAGGCTCGGTGAAGGGGAAGTGATGGGGGCGGAAGCGGGTGACGGACTCGGCACCATAGATCTTGCGGATCACGGCGTTCAGTGTACCCTTCAGATCCGCCATAGTCACGCCCTTGTCCACCACCAGACCCTCGATCTGATGGAACATGGGGGAGTGGGTGGCGTCCACCTCGTCCTTGCGGTACACACGGCCGGGGGAGATCATGCGGATGGGCACGCCATGAGCCTCCATGGCCCGGATCTGCATGGGAGAGGTCTGGGTGCGCAGCAGGATCTTGGAATCCTCGGTGAGGTAGAAGGTGTCCGTCCAGTCACGGGAGGG
>CAZFJB010000146.1:0-4039 GCA_964519775.1 uncultured Oscillibacter sp. | reverse complement strand
AGGTCTTGCAGGTGTCCGGGGCCACGCCGCCGTCCACCTCCAGCTCGCAGGCGGGGTTGCGCTCGTCGATGAGTCTGCGGATGGCGGAGACCTTTTCCATCTGGTCCGCCATGAACTTCTGGCCGCCGAAGCCGGGCTCCACGGTCATCACCAAAATCAGCTCCACCTGATCGATGTAGGGCAGGACGGCCTCCCAGGTGGTCTTGGGCTTGAGGACGATGCCCGCCTTCTTGCCCTTGGCGTGGATCTTGTCGATGGCCGCCTGGATATTCTCCGGGAAGTCCGCCTCCACATGGACCGTCACCAGGTCGGCCCCGGCGTCGCAGAACTGCTCCACATACCGCGCCGGCTGGGTGATCATCAGATGCACGTCCAGGAACATATCCGTGATCTTGCGGATGGACTGCACCACCGGGATGCCGATAGAGATGTTGGGCACGAACACACCGTCCATCACGTCCACATGAACGTAGTCGGCATCGGCGATGCGGTGGATATCCCGCTCTAAATTCGCGAAATCGGCGGAGAGGATGGAGGGAGAGATTTTGATCATGGAAATGACCTCTTTTCTTTTATTTTCCGAAGGGGACAGCCATCGGGGCGGGACGAGCCGCCGTGGCGGGGGAGGGGGCGAGGGCATAGGATGGCGCAAGCGGCCTGAGCGTCCCCGTGACCGATGCCACGCGGCGCCCGCCTCCGGGTCTGACGCCGCCGCTTTTCAGATAGGGGCCGGTGCGAAAGCACCGGCCCTCAGTGCGCTTTCTGCCCTTAGTGTAGCAGACCCGGCGGGCAAAAGCAACGGCGGCGGGAAAAATTTTGACTGTTGCTTTTGCCATACACAAGCGGGGGGAAGCATGGTATACTTAGTAACATAAAGAGGACTCCGGGCATGAAAATTCCCGGGGCGGACAAGCTACCCGAGAGAAAGACAAGGAGGCGGCAATATGGAACTGAAGCATCTTAACGAACAGGAATTTCAGGCGGCCCTTGCCGGTACGCAGCCGGCAGTGATCGACTTTTTCGCTACCTGGTGCGGCCCCTGCAAGGCTCTGGGCCCCACCATGGAGACCCTGGCGGAGCGCTATGCGGACCGTGCCCTGGTGGCCAAGGTGGACGTGGATCAGCAGCGGGCGCTGGCCATGCGCTACGGCGTGATGTCCGTGCCCACGGTGGTATTTTTCAAAAACGGCAGCGAGGTGGGCCGGAAGGTGGGGGCGTACCCGCTGGAGGAATACACCGCCCTGCTGGACAGCCTGCTCTAAAGTGAATGAATGACCCGGGGACGCGAAAGCATCTCCGGGTCATTATCCTTTATGTTTCCTTTTCCGATGCCGTGTCAACGGGCTCTTTTGCCCCCGGCAGCTCGCCCATCAAGGTGGAGCCCAGCACCAGCGCCGCCCCCAGCGCCCCGCTCCAGCCCAGCGGCTCCTTTAAAAGCAGGGCGGAGAGGAGCACCGCCACAATGGGATCGATGTAGCTCAGCAGCGCCGCTGTCTGGGCAGTGAGGCGGGCGATGGCCCCGAAGTACAGCGCGTAGCACCAGCCGGTGTGGAGCGTGGCCACCACCAGCAGCAAAAGCGCCCCCAACGGGGTGAGCGTCAGGGCGGAGAGATCCTCCCGCAGCAGAATGTAGGGCACCATCACCGCCGCCGCGGCGGCAAGCTGCAAAATGGTGCGGTCATAGGCCGGCACATCGGTGAGGTATTTGTTGATGAGAATGATCCCGGCGTAGAGCAGGGCAGAGCCCAGCGCCAGAAGGATCCCACGCAGCTCCGCCGGCTCCGGCAGCCCGGACTGGGGTACACCGGAGACGAACACCATGCCCGCCAGCGCCGCCAGCACGCACAGCAGCTTCCGCCCCGTCAGCTTTTCCCGAAACAGCAGGGGAGAGGCCAGGGTCACGAACACCGGGGCCATGTAGTAGCACAGTGTGGCGGTGGCCACGGTGGTGTAGTGATAGGATTCAAACAGGGCGATCCAGTTGAAGCTCATGAGCATCCCGGAGAGGATCAGCGGCTTCCACCGGCGGCGGATGGCCGCCCGATCCGGCGGGATACGGCGGCAGCGCAGCAAAATCAGCAAAAACGCCGCGCCGATGCCGCCCCGCGCCAGGGCGATGACACTGGAAGGCAGACCGATCTGACGGACAAAGATGCCGATGGTGCCGAATATGGTCATGGACAGGATCAGCTCCAGCTTGGCCCGGGTCACAGATTCCATAGGCGCTCCTTTCGATCAGGCAGAGTTACAGCAGCGGCAAAACCTCCTCCGAGGTCCGGACAGCCTCCGGCAGCCGCTGGGGGGAGAGTTCCGCGCAGTTGATGACCAGGGTGTGGGCGAATACAGCGGCAGAGGTATTCATATAAGGGTAAGGAGCCCCGCTCCTCCATGGAATACGTCAGCGTCATGCCGCCCCCGTACCGAGCGTGGGTCTTACAGGCTGTCAGGCCTCTCTGCCAGAGCGGCCTTGGCGGCGTCAAAGTATTCCAGAGCTACGCACTGATACTGGGGATAGTAAAAGAGGGACACCACCAGAGACCACACGCCGCAGAAGGCGGTCTCCAGCAGCGTGGCGCCGCCGGTGAGGACGGCGGAGGGATCGCTGAAGAACTGGAGATAGACCTGGAAATCGAAGAACAGACTGGGCAGCAGTCCCAGCAGCGTCCAGCCGAAATAGCTCATGTCCAGGTTGAAAAGCTGCATCTTCCAGCCCTGGGTCTGCCGCTTGCTGAGGGCCAGAGCGTCCATTACCCCCAGCTCCGGCCGCTCGTAGAGATTATAGAGGGCAAAGCGGTAGCGATAAAAGGCGATGATGCCGGGGATCAAAAAGAGCATGGACCATAATCCGATGAGCAGATTCATCACGATGTTCAAAACCACGATCTTCCCCGGAAAGGCGAAGCCGTCAAAAAGCGTCTCAAACTCCATCCGCTCCCGCCGGCGGATACCCATGCAGTAGAGGGCAAAACCGGCGGCGAGGACCCAGGCGAGCAGCTCGGAGAAAATGGAGAGGAAGGTCTCCACTATCTCCGGCATCGGCACGATGCAGCCGATCAGGCTGAAGAAAAGCAAAACACCGCAGTACAAAGCGGTCATGGCCTTGGGGGATACCTGGGCCGTTTGCAAAAGCGCGCGGGCCTCCGCCTTGGCGTCGGCGCGGCGGATCGGTTTGATCATAAAAGGAACCTCCATCTGCTGTCTCGGCTGAGACAGGAACTTTTCCCCTAAGAATACCACAGTTTTCTCCAAAAGACAAGGCGGCGGCAATTTGACGGAGAAAAAGAAACTCGTGCGTCTGAAAAATGGGCAAAACGCCCAACGCTATTTTCGCGCCATGGCAAATAATCGTTAAAAATATTCAATAACACCCCAAAAAAGATAAAATTCACGGAAAAACTGTGTTCATAGTCTGGACATTTTTTTTGGAATGGTGTAAAATCGGCTTCAGTATGTGATAGTGTGCCGAAGCATGGCCTGCTCCGCCATTTTACCTGATGACGGAACGGGGTATGCTTTGGCTGCTGTCAAAGGAGTAAAAATGAGGTGAAGACAATGGCACAAGCATTCTTTGGCGGCGTTCATCCCCATGATATGAAAGCCGCGACCAATGAAAAGGCCATCGAGAAGCTGGCACCGCCGGCCACCGTGGTCATCCCCATGTCGATGCACTTTGGCGCGCCCTGCACCCCCACGGTCAATGTGGGCGATCAGGTGAAGGTGGGCCAGAAGATCGGCGAGTTCAAGGGGCTGGGCGCCCCCATCCATGCCAGCGTTTCCGGTACCGTCAAGGCCGTTGAGCCCCGTCCCTATTCCATGGGCGGCAACATGGTCTCCGTGGTCATCGAAAACGACTTCCAGGATACCCTCAGCGAAGAGGTGAAGGCCCCCGCCGACCCCGACGCTCTGAGCGTGGAGGAAATGGTGGAGATCGTCAAGAACGCCGGTATCGTCGGTATGGGTGGCGCGACCTTCCCCACCCACGTCAAGATCTCCGGCGGCATCGGCAAGGTGAAGGACGTGCTCATCAACGGCGCTGAGT
>CAZFJB010000145.1:0-4109 GCA_964519775.1 uncultured Oscillibacter sp. | reverse complement strand
GACGAGTACGCCAACCGGGTGGAGCGCTTCGGCCACTGGAAGGACAGCGCCGTCCGGCTGGAGGGCGACGGCGCCTGGGGCATAGCGGTCCAGTTCATGCGGATGTGGAAAATGCTGGGATACAGCTTCCCCAACGAAGATGAATACTACCATCCCCGGCGGGAGGGCCCCGGGGCGGAGGGGTACTGCCAGCCCTTTGAGGATGGTCCTCTGAATAACCCGGACAATCCGGCGGAGGCAGCCTATCTGCAACTCATCGCCTCGGCCAAGCGGATGCTCTATATCACAACGCCCTATTACGCTGTGGAGGAATCGGTGCAGGAGGCGCTGTGCATCGCCGCAGACGCCGGTGTGGATGTGCGGCTGATGATCCCGGCCATCCCGGATAAGAAATTGGTATATATGGTGGCGGAGACCTATTGGGGTGAGCTGCTGCGCCACGGCGTGAAGATCTATAAGTACAGTCCCGGCTTCCTCCATGCCAAAAGCGTGATGGCGGACCGGGAGGCGGCGCTGATCGGCAGCGTCAACATGGACTACCGCAGCTTCCAGCTCCACTATGAGGACGCGGTGCTGTTTTACCACGCCCCGGTGGTGGAGGAACTGCTGGAGGACATGGACCGTATCATGGCGGAGAGCCGGCTCTATACACTGGAGGAGTGGGAGCAGCGGCCCTGGCTGCGGCGGATCGCGGCGTCCATTCTGAAGCTGGGCGCTATTTGGCTGTAAGGGCCGTGAACGGAGGAAGTATGTCCCACGAACTGACACCCTGTGAGATCGCGGAGCGCAGTCTCATCAAAAAATACCGCAAGACCATCTGGAATCCCTTCATCGCCGCGGTGAAGCGCTATGAGCTGATCGCCCCCGGCGACCGGATCGCCGTGTGTATCTCCGGCGGAAAGGACTCCATCATCCTGGCAAAGCTGATGCAGGAGCTCCAGCGCCACACCAACCAGCCCTTTGAACTGGTATTCATGGTGATGGACCCGGGATACAAGCCGGAGAACCGGCAGCTCATTGAGGAAAACGCCGCGCTGCTGGGCATCCCCATCACCATTTTCGACAGTGATATTTTCGATGTCACCGTCAGCGTGGAGAAAAATCCCTGCTATCTCTGCGCCCGGATGCGGCGGGGCTTTCTGTACGCCAAGGCCCAGTCCCTGGGCTGCAACAAGATCGCCCTGGGCCACCACTTTTCTGACGTGATCGAGACCACCGTCATGGGCCTTTTTTACGGCGGGCAGCTCCAGGCCATGCCGCCCAAGCTCCGCAGCAAGAATTTCCCCGGCATGGAACTGATCCGGCCGCTGTACTGCGTCCATGAGGACGCCATCATCGCCTGGAAGAATTACAACGGCCTGCGGTTTCTGCAATGCGCCTGCCGCTTTACCGAGGAGCGGGAGGCCGCCGGAGACGGCGTGGGCCGCAGCAAGCGCCAGGAGATCAAGGTGCTGCTGCGGGAGCTGAAAAAAACCAATCCCAACATTGAAAAGAGCATCTTCCAGGGGATCAACGGCTTGCAGTTGGATACCTTCCCGGGCTTTAAGCACCACGGCGTGTTCCACTCTTTTCCGGAGCTCTATAATGCCCCGGACTGGTTCGCCGGAGAGCGGGGAACGGAAGAAAATACAGAAATTGAAAAATAATCCTTGCAATTTGACTAAAGCTATGGTATTCTATCATGGCTTACAAAGGGCGGTCCTCTGTCCGTGCGCCGGCTAAAAGATGCCAGGGCGCGTAAAAAGCGGCATGAACGCCTATTAACAGGAGGAAAGAATCCATGGATCTCATTAAGGAATTGAACAAGGAAGCCCTGCAGAAGGAAGTCACCAACGTTCAGGTGGGCGACACCGTCCGTGTCCACGTCAAGGTCAAGGAAGGTTCCCGCGAGCGTATCCAGGTGTTTGAGGGCACCGTCATTGCCAAGAAGCATGGCGGCATCGAGGAGACTGTCACCGTCCGCCGTATTTCCTACGGTGTCGGCGTTGAGAAGGTGTTTCCCGTCCACTCTCCCTCTATCGACCACTTCGAGGTGGTCCGTCACGGTAAGGTCCGCCGGGCCAAGCTGTACTATCTGCGCAGCCGCGTTGGCAAGGGCGCCAAGGTCAAGGAGAAGCTGTAATCCAGTTTCATATGAGACAAAAAACGAGAGGCGAAAGCCTCTCGTTTTTCTTTTTAAAAGACCCACCTCGACAATACTACAGCGATGTAGTATATATAAATTATACTACAATATTGTAGTGAATAGGTGGACCCAATATGCGTGAATTTCAAAGCGTATCCGAATCTGAGCTGGAGATCATGCGGACCATCTGGGGCATGTCGCCTCCCGTCACCAGTGGAGAGGTCATGGAGCGGTTTGCCGACAGGGCGTGGAAAGCGCAGACGGTATCCACCTTTTTGACCCGGCTGACGGAAAAGGGGCTGCTGACCGCAAAGCGGCAGGGACGGACCAATTATTACGCACCCAGGCTGACGGAGGCGCAGTATCGCCAAAGGGAGGCGGCCCATGTGCTGGACTCCATGTATCAGGGCAGTCTACAAAATTTCCTGGCAGCCTTTTACGGCGGCAAGGGCCTGACAGAGGCGGAGGCAGAGGCGCTGAAGCGCTGGTTCGATCAGGAGGTCCACCATGATTGAGACACTGTTGACGATGCCCCTCACCGGCACGGCGGTGACGCTGCTGTGGCTGGCGGTGTGCCGCCTGGCGGGGGAGGGCATCGGGATCGGCTGGAAATACCGGGGACTGCGATGGTCCATGCTTTTCTGGCTGGTGCCGATTGGGAAGTTGTGGAAAGCACTGAATAAAGCGGCGTTTTCCGGCGGAGCGGCGGCAGCGGCGCCGATGATCACGGAGGGGCCTGTGGCTGTCTGGCGTCCGGCAGCCGCTCCGCTGGAGGTCGTGGAGCTGGGGAAGGAGATCCCCTCTGTCCCCGTTTCTGACAAAACGTATGTAAAGGAAAATACCGTTACAGATACGACGAAGGAAGAGACACCGACAGTGGAGACCGTCCCGGAACCAGTTTCGTCCACCGATTCGGCGGAGACCCCAGAGACAAAGCAGCCCGCTGCCCCGGCGGCGTGCCCCCACGCATGGGGACTGCCCCTGTATGACCGGGAGGGCAATGTGATCGGAACGTATGAGATCGGCTGCGGCGGGCACATGGACTTTGGCGGCATGACCGTGGAGGAGGCCAAGACGGCTCTGGCAGAGGGATAAAATGGACGCGAGGCGGGGCAGCGCATGGGGCTGCCCCGCCTTTTATGGAGAAAAATCCGCTTTCGCCCTTGTGGTGAGGCGGTTTTTTTGCTATAATATCATACTGAATATATGCGTCCACAAGGGGACGATGAAAGGAAGAAACACGATGCGGGAACAGGAAAAAAAGCAGGTGAAGGGACGGGACCTATACGACTGGCTTCAGGCGCTTGTGGGCTCCGTGCTGGCGGTGGTGGTGATCTTTACGTTCGTGGCGCGGATCATGGGCGTGGACGGTCACTCCATGCTCAACACCTTGCAGCACAATGACCGTCTGCTGGTGGTCAACTCCCTGATCTACAACGATTATCAATACGGCGACATCGTGATCCTGCGGAAGGACGGTGTGTTTGACAACGAGCCCATTGTCAAGCGGGTCATTGCCGTGGGCGGCCAGACGGTGGACATCAATTTTGAGAGCGGCATTGTGTATGTGGACGGCGAGGTGCTGAAGGAGGACTACATCCGGGAGCCCACCTATACCGCCGAGGGCACGGAGTTTCCCCTGACCGTGCCGGAAGGGGCCATCTTCGTTATGGGCGACAACCGCAACGGCTCCAGCGACAGCCGGGACTACCGGCTGGGCACTGTGGATACCCGGTACGTCATCGGCAAAGCGGCGATGCTGATCTTCCCCGGACCGGACGCGGCAACGAAAAAACGAGACTTTAGTCGGATCGGAGTGATCTGGTAATGAATATTCAATGGTATCCCGGCCACATGACGAAAACCCGGCGGATGATCGCCGAGCAGATCAAGAATGTGGACGCGGTGTGTGAAATTTTGGATGCTCGTATCCCCATTTCCAGCCGGAACCCGGATGTGGACGAGCTGACGGCGGGGAAGCCCC
>CAZFJB010000144.1:4072-4175 GCA_964519775.1 uncultured Oscillibacter sp. | reverse complement strand
TTGTCCCGCTTCCCCATCCCCGTCGAAACCTTTACGGCCCCGTCGTCGGAGCAAGCTTCATATCGTTCGCTTCCGGCTATGCCGAAAGCTCATTCATTCCGCT
>CAZFJB010000144.1:0-3972 GCA_964519775.1 uncultured Oscillibacter sp. | reverse complement strand
CTCCTCCTCTTTCAACTCGCAAACGCTACGCTGGTTTGCGAGTTGAGAAAAGACGAAGGTTACGTTTTTGAGCAAGCTTCATATCGTTCGCTTCCGGCTATGCCGAAAGCTCATTCATTCCGCTGCTCCTCCTCTTTCAACTCGCAAACGCTACGCTGGTTTGCGAGTTGAGAAAAGACGTTGGCTGCGCTTGGGATCAAAAAGCAGAATTTGCTATCTGGAATTGTAACACATTCCAACAGCGGAATGTGTTACAATTCCGTGACAGTTTAGGTTTTTGTCAGCTTGACCATCAATTTGGCCGGGGTCAGCTTGGCCAGGACACGATAGAACTTGTAGATCAGCCGGGGGGTATAGATGGTCTGCCCCGCTCTGGCCGCCCGCAGGGCGCCGCCGGCCACCCGCACCTGATCGCAGTAGGGCAGATGCTCAAAGGGCGGCGAATTGATGACTCGGCCCACCTCCAAAAATTCCGTGGCCATGGGGCCGGGGCACACGGCTGTGACGGTGATGCCCTTATGCCGCAGTTCCTCCGCCGCGCCGATGGTATAGGCGGAGACATAGGCCTTGGTGGCGGAATAGACCGTCATCCGGGGCGTGGGGCAGAAGGAGGCAATGGAGCTGACATTGAGGATATGGCTCCCCGCCGTCATATAGGGCACAGACAGATTGGTGATGGCCGTCAGCGCCCGGAGGTTCAGATCGATCATCCGGGTCTGGGAGGCTGTATCCACCTCTCCGATGTTGCCAAGATACCCCATTCCGGCGTTGTTCACCAGCAGGGTGATCTCCGGTCGCTCCTCCATCAGATGCTCCTGATAGGCGGTAAAGCTCATGGTGTCACACAGGTCCAGCGGCAGCGTCAGCACGCTGAGGCCCGCCTCTCCCAAGGACTCCGCCAGTTCCTGAAGCCGCTCCGCCCGGCGGGCGATCAGCCAGACCCGCTCCACTTCCGGAAACACATCCCGGACCTGCCGGACAAACTCCCGGCCAAGGCCGGAGGACGCGCCGGTGATGACAGCAGTTTTCATAGCGCCGCCTCAGTGGGTCTCGGGCGCGGGATACTCCACGCCCAGGGTGTCCACCCGGACAGAAGCCATGACCACAGGCTTCTTGGGCTTGTCGTTCATCATGCTGCGCTGGACCCGGGAGATGTCGATGGCCACTTCCTGGCCCTGGGTGATCTTGCCGAAGGCGGCGTACTGCCCATCCAGATGGGGAGCGGGGGCCACCATGACAAAGAACTGACTGCCGGCGGAGTTGGGAGCCATGGTCCGGGCCATGGACAGCACGCCGGTCTCATGGATGAGGTCGTTCTGGCGGAAGCCGTTGGCGGCAAACTCGCCGTCGATCTCATAGCCGGGGCCGCCGCAGCCGGTGCCGTCCGGGCAGCCGCCCTGGATCATAAAGCCGGGGATGACCCGGTGGAAGGTCAGGCCGTCATAATAGCCCTTGTTGGCCAGAGAGATGAAGTTATTGACGGTGTTGGGGGCCTTTTCGGGATACAGCTCGCCGGTCATGACCCGGCCATCCTCCATGGTGATGGTAACGATGGGATTGCTCATACTGTGAACGTCCTTTCTTCTTTTTCTCAGTAGCGGGCCTTCATGGCCCGGTCCATTTCACGGGCCGCGTCCCGCTTGGCGGTGGCGTCCCGCTTGTCGTAGTTCTTCTTGCCCTTGCACAGGCCGACCTCCACCTTGACTCTGGCGTTTTTGAAGTAAACGCTGAGGGGCACCAGAGTGTAGCCGTCCTGTTTGATGAGGGCGTGGAGCTTGCGGATCTCCCGTTTGTGCATCAAAAGCCGCCGGTCCCGGTCCGGGTCCCGGTTGAAAATGTTGCCCTTTTCATAGGGGGAAATGTGCATACTGTGGACGAACAGCTCGCCGTCCTTCACGGTGCAGTAGGAGTCCTTCAGGTTCATGGACCCTGCCCGGATGGACTTGACCTCCGTGCCGAAGAGCTCGATGCCCGCCTCGTACTTGTCCTCCACGAAGTAATCGTGGTACGCCTTGCGGTTTTGCGCCGCGATCTTGATTCCCTTTTTCTCCGTGGGGATCACCTCGTTTCCCGGGGCCGCGCCCCGAAAGTCCCTGTCAGTATAGCATACTCCGCCGCTCACTTCAAGCCAATTTCAATCTTCAATCAAAGAGAGTCTTTGCTTTTTCCCGTTTATGTGCTATACTGTAGTTTAAATCATTATGGGCGGGTCCTCCGCCTTTTAAACGAGGTCGATGAAATGGAAATGCCGAAGGATCTGACGGAGATCCCCCTCCGCCGGAGAGATGTATATGACGGGATCATCGTCAAGGTCCATGTGGACGATGTGCGCCTGCCCAATGGAAAAGAGGCCATCCGGGAAGTGGTGGATCATGTGGACGGCGCCGCGGTGCTGGCGCTGGACGAGGAGAACCGGGTGCTGGCGGTGCGGCAGTACCGCTATGTCTTCGGCAGGGTGATGACGGAGCTGCCCGCCGGCAAGCTGGACCCCGGCGAGGACCCGGTGACAGGCGCTCTGCGGGAACTGAAGGAGGAGACCGGCGCGGAGCCGGATATTTTCCAGCCCCTGGGGAAGATCGTCCCCGCCCCCGGCTGCTATGGGGAGACGCTGCACCTCTTCCTGGCCCGTGGGCTGAAGTTCGGCACACAGAAGCTGGACGAGGACGAATTTCTCAATGTGGAGCGCATCCCCTTTGACGAGATGGTCCACCGCTGTGTCAGCGGTGAGATCGACGATGCCAAGACCGTGGCCGCGGTGCTGCGGGCCAAGGTGCTGCTGAATTTGTAAGGAGGTCGACATGGAACAGAAAACAGAAGGTCAGAAAACCGTTCTCATTGTGGAGGACGAGAAAAATATTGTGGACATTCTGCGCTTCAACCTCCAGCGGGAGGGCTACCGCACCATTGAGGCCTACGATGGGGCCGACGGTCTGGAAAAAGCCCGGGCGGAAAACCCGGACATTCTTTTGCTGGACGTGATGCTGCCGAAAATGATCGGCTTTGACGTCTGCCGCGCCCTGCGGGAGGAGGGCAACAATGTGCCCGTTATCATCCTCACCGCCCGGGAGGAGGAGGCCGACAAGGTGCTGGGTCTTGAGATCGGCGCCGACGACTATATGACCAAGCCCTTTTCCATGCGGGAGCTGATCGCCCGGGTAAAAGCCAACATCCGCCGCACGGCCATGAACGCCTCCGCTGCCGCCACCGCGGCGGCCACCGCCATGCCGGTGGTGGGCGACCTGGCCATCAACACCGACAGCCGCCAGGTCTTCCGGGACGGCGTTCCCCTGGAGCTGACCACACGGGAGTATGAGCTGCTGACCTTCCTGGCCAGCCACCCCAACAAGGTCTACTCCCGTATCGACCTGATGGAGCAGGTGTGGAATTACGGCTATGTAGGCGAGGACCAGCGGACGGTGGATGTCACCGTCCGGCGGCTCCGGGAAAAGATCGAGGTAGACCCCGCCAATCCCAAGTACATTCTGACCCGGCGGGGCGTTGGGTATTACTTTTCAGCCTGAAAAAGTGGGCTTTGCCCACTGAAATGCGGCTATACCACATAGATTGGATCCCCATTTTCTTTGCTTCGCAAGAGAGGGGAATAAGGTGGGCTTTGCCCACCAGAATGTCCCCCACATTTTACCCGCAAGGGGTATGCCGCATCCGTAACGCTCCTTCGCCGCTGACGGCTGCGCTATGCTCTTCAGCTTTGAAGGGCTACCGGCCCGCATTTGATACTACTGACTTCGTTGGGATACAAATAGGATACTCGAAGCGGCAATTTTCGCTGTCGCTTACGCTCAGTCGTAGAACCATGCAGCGGCAGCGGAAAGAGAAACAGCGTGTATCCTTGATCTCCCCGAGATTTGCACTCACTACGTCACGGCGTACAAGGTTGGTCATGCTTGGCATTTGGCCCGTGGCGTTCCCCGCATCCCCCGTCCAACCCCCGAGGGAGTTTCCAAAGAGGGG
>CAZFJB010000143.1:0-4197 GCA_964519775.1 uncultured Oscillibacter sp. | reverse complement strand
CAGTTGGCTCAGCGGGTGTCTGAAATTCACCGCCTGGGATTCCGGAAGTGCGTGGTGCCGGCTCATCGGGCAAATACCATAAAGGCTCCGACCGGTCTGACAGTGATCCCGGCCCGGAATATCGGTGAGGCGATCCGAGCCGCTCTCCGTCCCGCGGAATAAAGTGGACACAGGCACCACCCAGGGCCGGGAGGCCCGCTGCCGCTGCGCTGTCAAGGGTGCAGATGCCGTCACTTTGGTAAATACATTTGCTGGTGCAGGGGATCATACCATCACTCACTTCCGTAAAAGTTGGGCTTAGTATGGCCAAAGCGGCTGTAGTTTATGATCCCGCCTCTCTTTTTCCTCAAAGAGCGCCTTTTTATCTCTAAAGTATATCTGCTTTACAATGATTGAAAAATAAAAGTTTTCCCAAAGGAGGTCCCCATGGCCTTTACCCATTTACACGTCCATACCGAGTTCAGCCTGCTGGACGGCTTCTGCAAGATCAAGGAGCTGCCGGGGGTGGTGAAGTCCATGGGGCAGACCGCCTGTGCCATTACGGACCACGGTGTCATGTACGGTGTCATCGACTTCTATCGGGCCTGCAAGGCAGAGGGGATCAAGCCCATCATCGGCTGCGAGGTCTATGTAGCCCCTCAGGGCCGCACCCGGTTCGACAAAGTGCATGAATTTGACAGTGAGAGCCGTCACCTGGTACTGCTGTGTGAAAATGAAGAGGGGTACCGCAACCTCTCCTACATGGTGTCTCTGGCGTGGACGGAGGGATTCTACGTCAAGCCCCGCATCGACCAAGCACTGTTGCGGGAACATTCCGAGGGTCTCATCGCCCTGTCGGCCTGCCTTGCCGGCGAGATCCCCAAGCGGCTGCGGAACGGCGAATACGAAAACGCCAAGGCCTATGCCCTGGAAATGGCGGAGCTGTTTGGCCCGGATCGGTTCTACCTGGAATTGCAGGATCACGGCATCCGGGAGCAGAAGCTGGTGAACCAGTCTATTCTCCGCATCCACCAGGAGACCGGCATCCCCATGGTCTGCACCAACGACGCCCACTACCTCCGAAAAGAGGACGCCGAGGCACACGATATCCTGCTGTGTATCCAGACCGGCAAGACTGTGGATGACGAAAACCGGATGCGCTATGAGCCACAGAATTTCTATCTCCGCAGCGAAGAGGAGATGTCGGCCCTGTTTGAAGGATATGAGGGGGCCATTGAAAACACCCAGAGAATTGCCGATCTGTGCAATTTGGAGTTTACTTTCGGTAAATACCACCTGCCGGAATTTAAACTGCCGGAGGGGTATGACAGCTTCTCCTATCTGAAAGAGCTGTGCGATCAGGGCTATCGTGCTCGGTATGGAGTTGACCAGCAGTATCGGGGACAGTTGGAATACGAGCAGAACATGATCGAGAAAATGGGCTTTACCGACTATTTTCTCATCGTGTCTGATTTTGTGCGCTATGCCAAGAGCGTGGGCATCCCCGTGGGTCCGGGCCGCGGCAGCGCGGCGGGAAGCATGGTCAGCTACTGTCTGGGCATCACCGACATTGACCCCATGAAATACAGCCTGTATTTCGAGCGGTTTCTGAACCCGGAGCGGGTGAGCATGCCGGATATCGACATGGACTTTGGCGACACCCGCCGGGGCGAGGTGGTGGAGTACGTCCGCCGGAAGTACGGCGACGACCATGTGGCCCAGATCGTCACCTTCGGCACCATGGCCGCCCGGGGTGTGATCCGGGACGTGGGCCGGGTGCTGGGGATGCCCTATGCAGAAGTGGATGTCATCGCCAAGCAGATACCAAACACGCTCCACATCACCCTGGACGACGCTCTGCGGCTCAGCAAACCTCTGCGGGAGCTTTATGAGAGCGAGGAACAGGTACAAAAGCTCATCGATACTGCCCGGAAGCTGGAGGGCATGCCCCGTAACGCCTCCACCCACGCCGCCGGCGTGGTCATCACCCGGAAGCCGGTGCATGAATATGTGCCCCTGGCAAAAAACGATGAGGCTGTGGTCTGCCAATACATTATGACCACGCTGGAAGAGCTGGGCCTGCTGAAAATGGACTTCCTGGGTCTGCGGAACCTGACGGTGCTGGACGACGCGGTGAAAATGGTGCAGGCCCACCACCCGGACTTCACACTGGACGATATTCCGGAGGAAGACCCGGAGACCTACAAAATGCTCTCTGACGGAAAGACCAACGGCGTGTTCCAGATGGAATCCACCGGCATGACCAGTGTGTGCGTGGGTCTGAAGCCTCAGAATATTGAGGACATCACCGCTATTATCGCCCTCTACCGCCCCGGCCCCATGGATTCCATCCCGAAATTCATCGCCTGCAAGCACGATCCCAGCAAGGTCAGCTACATCATCCCGGAGCTGGAACCCATCCTGTCCGTGACCTACGGCTGCATCGTCTATCAGGAGCAGGTCATCCAGATCTTCCAGCAGCTTGCGGGATACACGCTGGGACAGGCGGATATGCTGCGCCGGGCCATGAGCAAGAAAAAAGCCAAAGATGTGGCCAAGGAGCGGGAGGCCTTCCTCCACGGTGACCCGGCCCGGGGGATCCGGGGCTGCATCGCCAACGGCATTTCCGCCGAAGCCGCCGAGAAGATCTACGATGAGATCTTCGCCTTCGCCAACTACGCGTTCAACAAGGCCCACGCCGTTTCCTACGCTGTGGTGGCTTATCAGACGGCTTATTTCAAGTGCCACTTCACCCGGGAATATATGGCGGCGCTGCTGACGTCCGTGCTGGATAACTCCGACAAGGTATCGGGCTATATCAACGAATGCCGGGAATGCGGCATCGCGCTGCTGCCGCCGGACATCAACGCCTCTATGGACCGCTTCACCGTGGAAGAGGGCGGTATCCGCTTCGGCCTGGTGGCCATCAAGAACATTGGCCGGGGCTTTATCCAGGCAGTGATGCGGGAGCGGGAGAGCAGCGGGCCGTTTACGTCCCTGTATGACTTTTGCAGCCGTATGAACGGCAGCGATATGAACAAGCGGGCGGTAGAGAATCTGATCCGCTCCGGCGCGTTCGACTCCATCGGTGCCAGACGCTCTCAGCTCATCAAGGTCTATGAAACGGTGATGGACTCCGTTGCGGCCCAGCAGCGGGAAAATCTGGAAGGGCAGATGGACTTCTTCTCCATGGCCGCCGGAAACGCTGAAACACCAGCCCCCGCAAAGGAGATCCTCTTGCCGGATATTCCTGAGTTTTCTCCCCAGGAACTGATGACTATGGAAAAGGCCACCACTGGTCTTTACCTCTCCGGCCATCCCATGGACCACTATCGGGACGCGGTGCGGAAGCTCCAGGCGCCGGCCATTGCCTCTATCCTTGATGACTTTGCCCGGGAAGAGGGACCGGAAAAATTCGCCGATGGCCAGCGGGTCACCATCGCCGGCGTCATCACCTCCAGTAAGACCAAAACCACGAAAAACAACAGTCTTATGGCCTATGTCATGGTGGAGGACGACACCGCTTCCATGGAGCTGCTGTGCTTCAGCCGGACACTGGAGACCTGCGGCGCCTATATGAAGGAGAATCAGGCGGTGGTGGTAAAGGGGCGACTGTCCGTCCGGGACGAAAAGGCCCCCCAGATCATGTGCGATTCCGTTTATCCCCTCTCCACGGTAGAGGGCGGCATCCCGGAGCCTCCGCCCACGGCGGAAACGGCAGGGGAGACCCTGTTTTTGAAATTCCCCAGTCTGGAGGACCCGGCAGTCCGCCACATGAAGCTGGTGTTCCAGATGTTCCCCGGAAAAAACACGGTGAAAATGGTGATGGCAGACACCCGGAAGGTATATGTCACCCATGCGCTCCTCCACCCATCCTTGGTAGAAGAGGCCCGGGAGGTCCTGGGCAGCGAAAACGTGGTCACAAAATAGCAAAAAGTACTCCTCCGGCATAGCCGGAGGGGTACTTTTTCAACAGGATCAGCGTTCTTCCCGGAAGAAACTCAGGCCCAGGTAGGCAGGGGGCTGATCCTCCCGCTTTTTCCGCAGGGAGACGATGATCAGCACCGCCAGGGTCACCACATAGGGGAGCATTTTGTAAAGCTCTTTGACGGCCAGATTTGTACCGGTCGGCATGAAGATGTAGAGAATATAAAATCCGCCGAAGAGGATGGATGCCAGCACGCTGACGTTGGGCCGCCAGATGGTGAAGATCACCAG
>CAZFJB010000142.1:0-4200 GCA_964519775.1 uncultured Oscillibacter sp. | reverse complement strand
GGCGGAGGAGCCCTATGTGAAGGTCAGCATCATCGCCCCCAATGAGTATGTGGGCAATATCATGCCCATGTGCCAGACCCGCCGGGGCGAGTTCAAGGATATGCAGTATTTGGACACCCACCTGGTGGAGCTGCACTATCAGATGCCTCTGAACGAGATCATTTACGACTTTTTCGATGCCCTGAAGGCCAATACCAAGGGCTATGCCTCTTTGGACTATGAGCTTTCCGGCTACCGGCCCAGCGACCTTGTGAAGGTGGACCTGCTGCTCAACGGCGACCAGGTGGATGCCCTCAGCTTCATTGCCCACCGGGATAAGGCCTATCCCCGGGCCCGCCGCCTGTGCGAAAAGCTGAAGGAGAATATCCCCCGCCAGCTCTTCGAGATCCCCATTCAGGCGGCCATCGGCGGTCGGGTCATTGCCCGGGAGACGGTGAAGGCCATGCGCAAGGACGTTCTGGCCAAGTGCTACGGCGGCGATGTTACCCGTAAGAAAAAGCTGCTGGAGAAGCAGAAGGAAGGCAAAAAGAAGATGCGTGCATTGGGCACGGTGCAGATGCCTACTGAGGCGTTCCTGGCTGTCCTCAAGCTGGACGAGTAACGGCTTTTTGCCTTCCCGCGAGCCGCGGGAAAAAAGGGTTCCCGCCGCGAACCGGCGAAGCGTTTGTGAAAACAGGAAAGAATATAACAGCGCTCCTCCTTCCGCCCGGAAGGGGGAGCGCTGTTATTTGTATCAGTGCTTTCGGCGGTCCGGCAGGGAACCGTCCTTCTCCAGTGCCAGCACCAAAACGGGGATCAGCAGAAGCTGGAGGGCAATGCCGGGGAGCGCGCCAGTGAAGGCCCCGGCCAGAAAGGCGGCCCAGCCAAAGACGGAGCCGGAGGCACCGCTGATGAGCGCCATGACAACGCCCCAGACGGCCCGGCCCGCCAGCATCGCCGGGATCAGCGCGCCGTAGATCCGCAGGGAGCGCCTGATGGGCAGCAACCGGTACAAAAGCCCGGAGATAAGACCGTAGGCCGCCAGTTCAAAGCTCATGGCAATGGCCGTCAGCAACGGCGGCATGAAAAACAGGCCGTGCCGCAGCAGCGGGGCGATGAAGCCCACCGCCATGGCCCACCAGGGGCCGCAGAGGAACCCCGCCAGCAGCACCGGGATGTGCATGGGACTCAGTGCCTGACCGATCTGGGGGATCTGCCCGGTCAAAAAGGGCAGCAGTAGGCAGAGGGCCAGAGACATGGCGGCATAGCTCAGGCGCGGCAGGGCGGCCTTGGGAGATGTGTGAGCCATAAAAGGGTCTTCCTTTCAGAAATGACGCCGCCCGGAGCGGGAGACGTGGGGCAGTGAAGGGACCGGTGAGACACGGAAACGTGCCTTCCAACGGAAACTGACAACAGAATACATCATTTTGTGGGCGCTTGCAACTGAAAGCGGGTATACTTTCCGAAAAAATCGTCCATACTCTCTCTGCGTGAACGTGAATAAGGGAGGTATCGATATGGACGGAAAAGTGAAGCAGGTACTCTCCGGCGTGGGCTTTTACGGAACGCTGGCGGTGTGTCTGGCAGTGGTGGGCGTGTGCGGCTGGATCTTGCTGGACGATGGAGAAGAACCGACGGCAGAGCTGCCGGTCACGCCCCAGGCGGCAGTGTCTCAGCCGGTGACGGTGCCGAAAAAGGCAGCCCCCGCCGTGGAGACCCTGAAGCCGGAGCCGGTGAAGGTCCCCGAGCCGGAGAAAAAGCCGGTGATGCCGGAAGTGGTGGTGGACCCCACCCCGGTGAAGGCGGAAGCGCCGAAGCTCATCGTGGAACCCCTGCGGGGCGAGGTGCTGACGGCCTTTTCCATGGAGGAGTTGGTCTACAACGCCACCCTGGGGGATTGGCGGACCCATAACGGCATCGACATTGCCGCCAAGGCCGGGACCACAGTGCTGGCGGCCAGCTCCGGGGCGGTGCTGTCTGTAACAGACGATGCCCTCATGGGCACCACCGTGGTGCTGGAGCATGACGGTGGCTATGAGACCACCTATTCCAATCTGCAGGCCAAGCCCAACGTGGAGGCGGGGGACACCGTTTCCGCCGGGCAGATCATCGGCGCGGTGGGGACCACCGCCGCGGCGGAAGGGGGCGCACCCCATCTCCACTTCGCCGTTTCCAGAGACGGAAAGGCGGTGGACCCCCGGACGTATCTGGACCGGTGAGGGGGACGAAAAAAGAGCGGCTCTGCCGCTCTTTTTTCATATCCGTCTTTTCAACAGCGGAGTTTTCGTGTATACTGAAAGCCTGAATTTTGCAAATGAGGTGGCGAAAATGCCTATTTTTGATACCCATGCCCATTACGACGCTGACCGCTTTGACGATGACCGGGATGCTCTTCTCTCCGCCCTGCCGGCGGCGGGTGTGGCGCTGGTGCTGGACCCGGGCTGCGATCTGCCCTCCTCCCGGGCTGCGGCGGCCCTGGCGGAACGCTATCCCCATGTCTATGCCGCCGTGGGCATCCACCCGGAGGACTGCGCGGACTTTCAGGACAGTGATCTGGAGGAGCTGCGGCGGCTGCTGACGCGGCCCAAAGTGGTGGCCATCGGCGAGATCGGCCTGGACTATTACTGGGAGGAGAATCCCCCCCGGGACTTTCAGAAAGAGGTGTTCCGAAAGCAGCTGGCCCTGGCGGCGGAGCTGAATCTGCCGGTGATCGTCCACGACCGGGAGGCACACGGCGACAGCCTGGACATCATCCGGGAATTTCCCACCGTTACCGGCGTGTTCCACTGCTTCTCCGGCTCTCCGGAAATGGCGGCGGAGCTGGTGCGGCGGGGCTGGTACATCGGCTTTGACGGCCCGGTGACCTACAAAAACGCCCGCCGGGCCCCGGAGGTGGCCGCCGTGGTCTCCCTGGAGCGGATGGTGGTGGAGACCGATGCCCCCTATATGGCCCCGGTGCCCTTCCGGGGCAAGCGGAACGACAGCCGCTATCTGCCCCATGTCATTGAAAAGCTGGCGGAGTGGAAGGGCGTCACGCCGGAGGAATTGACGGAGATCACCTTTGAAAACGGCAAGCGCCTTTTCCGTATCCCATAAAATAAAATGACCCCCGGCAGTTCGCTGCCGGGGGTTGCGCACACTTATGTGTGGAACAGCAGGGACTTGACGGTGATGCTCAGTCCGCCCAGGATGAAAAACACCACAGCCAGTTTCTCCAGCCGCTTCTCCCGGATGTGGGGGGCAAGGAGCTTTGCCAGTCCCAGCGCCGTGAGAGCCGCCGCGGCGGTGACCAGACTAAAGAGCAGCACCGCGCCGTTCATCAGCCCGGTGCAGGTATAAAGGATCGTGCGGAACAGGCCCTCGCCCAAAAACAAAAAGCAGATGCTGCCCTTAAATTCCTCATAATCCGCCGTGCGCCGCTGCAAATACGCCACCAGGAACATATTGATGCCGAAAAGCCCCGCGCATATCCCGGAGAAAAAGGCAATGACGTACCGCAGCCCCGGCATCTCCCGGCGTGTCTCTCCTGTGGGACGCAGAGACCGGGTGGCCATCTCCGCCCCCAGAAACACCACGATCAGGCCCAGGACCGTTTTGATGATCCAGGGCAGGGAAAAGCGCAGCAGCCACGTTCCCGGCACGGACCCGGCGACCATGGCCAGCAGCAAAAGCGAGATCTTCCGCCAGTTGAAATGGCTCCGGTTTTTCCAGGCGATCTGGCTGTTGACCAACAGATCCGGCAGCAGAGCGCCGGGGGTGATGAGGGTGTTGTCCAGGCGCATACTCAAAAGGGGGGAGGAGAGCAGGGGGTTCCCGAACCCGATGAGCCACTTGATGGTATACGCCGCAAGCTGAATGAGGAAAATGAACAGGGCGGTGCCCCAGGTGAATGTCATACGTCCACAGCCTTTCCAAAAACGCTTCCGCCCGGACACAGGATCTGCCCGGGCCTGCGGCCCTATCCTACCACATTTGGTGTCAAAAGGAAATCCTTTTTCCAAAAACGTGGAGGAAAGCAAAAAAATCCATGTAATTTTCAAATTTTTCTTGACATTTCCATGATTTCTTATATAATAATAGGGCTTGCAGTATGTAAGTAAATCCTTGCCCTCATCTGAGAATGAGGGCCATCTGTCCAAAAGGAGGTGCAAATATGGCAAAGGTTTCTGCCAATTACGAGGTCGTGTTCGTGCTCGATCCTGCACAGGGTGAGGAGGCTGT
>CAZFJB010000141.1:0-4201 GCA_964519775.1 uncultured Oscillibacter sp. | reverse complement strand
TGCCGTGGGTCAGGCGGCGCTTGGCGTGGCGGTTGCCGGGCCAGGGATCGGAGAAGTTCAGGTAGATGCGGTCCACCTCGCCGGGGGCGAAAAAGGAGGGGAGCTGGTCGGCGTTGGCATCGATGAAAAACACATTGGTCAGCCCCGCAGCGGCGCACCGCTCCATAGCCACCACCATGGCATCCGGCACCACCTCCACGGCGATCAGCAGCACGTCCGGGTTTTCCGCGGCGGTCCCGGCGGTGAAGCGGCCCTTGCCGCAGCCCAGCTCCAGATGAAGCTCCTTCGCTTCCGGCATCAGGTCCCGCCAGTGACCGGCCCGGTCATAGGGGTCCTGGACCAGCAGCCCGCCGCAGCGCTCCATGCGGGGGACCAGGTTTTTCTTTTTGCGCATCCGCATATGAATATCCTCCTGAGAATGAAAGTCAAAATCAAATTGATTCTAACATAGGAAGCGGCTTCTGTAAATGACCTTTCCGGGCGGGATTCAGGCGGCCGCGGGAGAAAAACGGCGGAAGCGGGAATTATGGCTTGATAAATCGAAGCAGGGCTTCTATAATGAAGCTGACCGAACAGGCGCGGCCCCGGTGGTCGGCCTTATTTTTTGAATTTTGGGAGGAACTGTCATGAAAATCGCGGTTTTTGGCGCGGGCACCATGGGACTGGGCATCATTCAGGTCTTCGCGTCCAAGGGCAATACGGTCCTGGTGTACGATATCGACATGGCTTTCGCGAAGAATCAGGTGGGCAAGCTGGACGCATCCTTACAGGCCCGTGTGGAAAAAGGAAAAATGACGCAGGAGGCCAAGGACGCTCTGATGGCCAATGTTCTGGTGGAGGAAAAGTCCGCCTGCGCCGATGCCGCCCTGGTGCTGGAGTGTGTCAAGGAGGACATGGCGGTGAAGAAGAGCGTGCTGGGCGAGCTGGACAGCCTGTGCGGCCCCGATACCATCTTTGCCAGCAATACCTCGTCCCTGTCCGTCACGGAGATGGGCTTCGGCCTGAAGCACCCCGTCATCGGGATGCACTTCTTCAATCCCGCCCCCAGCATGAAGCTGGTGGAGGTCATCCGGGGGGCCAACACCACGCAGGAGACCTTTGATTTTGTGTACAAGCTGGCGCAGGACATCGGCAAGGAGCCGGTGGAGGTCAGCGAGGCCCCCGGCTTCGTGGTGAACAAGATCCTGATCCCCATGATCAACGAGGCCGTCGGCATGGTGGAGAGCGGCGTGGCCTCCGTGGAGGATATCGACAAGTCCATGCGTCTGGGTGCCAACCAGCCCATGGGTCCTCTGGAGCTGGGCGACTTCATCGGTCTGGACATCTGCCTTGCCATTATGGAGACCATCTTCAAGGAGACGGGTGACCCCAAGTACCGTCCCGCCCTGCTGATGAAGAAGATGGTGCGCGGCGGCCTGCTGGGCAGAAAGACCGGCAAGGGCTTTTACGATTACAGCAAGAAGTGATCTGACTCAGAACGGATCAGCGCAAAAGAGCGGCCCTTCTCCTGAAAAGAAGGGCCGCTCTGTTTGAAAAAAGCGTCTGCGCGCTGTGCGGCGCGGGGTCAATACCGCCGGACCACGGCGGCGACCCGACCCAGAATTTCCGCGTAGGTCCCGTCGATGGGGGAGTAGGCGTCGTTCTCAGGCAGCAGCCAGACATGGCCGTTTTTCCGGGAGTAGGTCTTCACGGTGGCCTCATCCTCGATCATGGCCACCACGATCTCGCCGTTGCGGGCCGTCTGCTGCCGCTGCACCACCACCAGGTCACCGGGCAGGATGCCGGCGTTCAGCATGGATTCGCCCCGCACCCGCAGGGCAAAATACTCCCCGCTGCGGCCACCGGTATCAAAGGTCAGATAATCCTCGATACATTCCTCCGCCAGAATGGGGCTGCCGGCCGCCACATTGCCCACAATGGGCACCCTGTCCTCCGGGACCGGCGGCGCGGTAAGGGTGATGGCGCGGCCCTTGCCCGCACCCTTTTCGATCACGCCGGCCTCTGCCAGGTGCTTGAGATGGAAGTGGACCGTGGAGGGGGACTTCAGCCCCACCGCCTCGCCGATCTCCCGGACCGAGGGAGGATACCCCTGATCCCGGATGCAGGCCGCAATGTATTCATAGATCCGTTTCTGCATCGTGGAAAGCTCCGCCATGTCAAACCTCCTCCGTTTCGTGCGGGATGCTCTTACTGACATTGTACCACGAGACTGGCAGGAATGCAAACATTTGTTCCATAAAACGTGAAAAAATTTTCCGGTCCCACCGGCGGAAAGAAACAGGTTTTTTTACTTTGATACTTGAAACCGGAAATCTTTTATGATATGATAAGGGTCTGTAAAGTATCATATGCTTGATATGTAAATTTTGGAGGTTATCCGTCATGAACGCTCTTCAGCTCGTTATCACTATTTTGCAGTTACTGTGTGGCCTGGCCATCATCGTCGTCGTTCTGTTCCAGTCCGGCAAGCAGGCTGGCCTCTCCGGCGCGATCGGCGGTGTCGCTGATTCCTTCCTGGCCAAGAACAAGGCCAAGACTGTGGACGCCAAGCTGGCCCGCGCTACCAAGTGGATCGGCGCCGTCTTCCTGATCCTGACCCTGATCCTGCTGATCATGGGCTAATGAAGTAAAGCGAAAGACCCCGGCTTCCGAGAGGAAGCCGGGGCTTTTTTCACGTTCAGCCGTCTCCGCTGCGGTAAAATTCTCCCGCCTGAGGCGTCAGGCCGTTCAGCCGCAGCAGCTCCTCCACGGTGACGAACCAGTACCCCTCGTTTTGCAGACTCTCCACCAGCTCCAGCGCCGCGTCCACGGACGAGGGATAGATGTCGTGCAGGAGGATGATGCTGTTAGGCTCCACTGCGTCCAGAACGGCCCGGACGACCTTGTCCCGGTCCCGGCTCTCCCAGTCCCTGGGGTCTACGGACCATTTCACCAGGGGGGTGTTCACCTGCGCGGCGACCTCGGGGGAGATCATGCCGTAGGGCGGCCGCAGCCAGTACGGCCCGCCGCCCAAAAGCTCCTCCAGCAATGCCTCGGTCCTTTGGACCTCCTCCATCAGCGCGGCGGTGTCCCCGCCCTCCAGCCGCACATGGCTCCAGGTGTGGTTCCCCACCTGATGCCCCTCCGCCAGGAGGCGCTCCACCAGCTCCGGGGCCTGGGCTGCCTCCTCACCTACCACGAAAAAGGTGGCGCTGGCGCCCAGCTCCCGCAGCCCGTCCAGCAGACGGTCCGTGGTGCCTGCCCGTGGGCCGTCGTCAAAGGTCAGCGCCACATATTTGGTTTCCTCCGACAGCTCCACCGGATGGTCTGCCGGAACGGCCCGCTCCTCGCCGCTGACAGCCATGGCCGCCAGCAGGAGCGCCGCCAGACAGCCGCAGGCTGCCGTTGTGTTTCTCATGGGCGTTCATGTCCTCTCCTAGCTTCAGAGGTAGTTTGCGCGCCCACGGTCAGATTAGCACTGTAAAATTTTGGCGTTCCATTTTGATGGGCCGCCACCGGAGCGGTTTTCGCGTCAGCTTCGCGTCCGGCTGGCCTGCGGAGCGTGGGGGGAGGGCTTTTCAGTGGAGACAGGCCGTTCCAGCTCCTCCCGCAGCTTTTCCAGCGCCCGCTTCTCAATGCGGGACACATAGCTCCGGGAGATGCCGAAGGAGGAGGCCACCTCCCGCTGAGTCAGGGGAAGGGAGCCGCCCAGACCGTAGCGAAGGCGGATGATCTCAGCCTCCCGTGGGGACAGCCGGGTGCTGACCAACTCTCGCAGGCGCAGGGCACTGTCCCGGTCGTACAGGTCCTCCAGCATGGTGTCATCCACGCCCACCACGTCCATGAGCTGCAAGGCGTCGCCCTCCTGATCGGAGTCAATGGAATCAGAGAGGGACACCTCCCCCTGAAGCTTTTTCTGACTGCGGAAATACATCAGGATCTCATTCGCTATCCTCACCTAACGGACACATAAGTTGTTCGACGGGCGGCAAATCGGCCTCTCCGTCCTCGGCAAAGAGGTACACATAGGCATTTTCCCCATCCCAGACCACTTTTTTGACAATCGTCCGCAACAGCCGCCGTTTTTCTTCCAGTGTCGCCGTATCTACTGCACTGGCGAAGGATTCGATCATTTCCTGATGGAAGGCAAACTCCTGATGGAGCATCCGGCTCTGCTCAGTCAGCACTTCCAACTCGGAAAGCCGTGCGCTCTGGGCCTCAC
>CAZFJB010000140.1:0-4214 GCA_964519775.1 uncultured Oscillibacter sp. | reverse complement strand
GTCATGGGCACCGATGGCATTGAATATATGCTCCAGGCCACGGAGGATCTGCCGGTGGACGTGCGGTTCATGCTGCCCTCCTGCGTGCCGGCCACGCCGCTGGACGAGTCCGGTGCCATTCTGGACTATCGCTGCCTGGACAGTTTCTATGATCACCCCAGAGTCCAGGGGCTGGCGGAGATGATGAACTTTGTGGGGGCCATCAACGGCGATGAGCAGACGGTGGAGAAGATCGTGGCGGCCCAGGCCCACCACAAGAAGATCGACGGCCACGCCCCGGACCTTGTGGGCAACGATCTCAACGCCTACATCGCCGCCGGTGTCTACTCTGACCATGAGTGCCACGACCTTAGTGACGCCCTGGCCAAGCTGGAGCGGGGCCAGTTCATCATGATCCGGGAGGGCACCGCCGCCCGGAATCTGGAAGCGCTGATGCCCCTGCTGACCTCTCAATACGCTGACCGGTGTATGTTCTGCACCGACGATAAGCACCCCAACGATCTGCTGGAAAAGGGGCATATCGACTACATCGTCAAGCGGGCCATCGCCCTGGGGGCGGACCCCATCGCCGCCGTCAAGGTGGCCTGCCACAACGCCGCCCGGTACTTCCTGCTGAACAACCGGGGCGGCATCTCCCCGGGGTATCTGGCGGATTTCGTCATCATTGACGATTTCCAGCGCTTCAACATTGAGCAGGTCTATAAAAAAGGCGTTCTCATGGTGGATCACGGCGTGGTCCGGGATTTCTCCACGCCGAAGATCGAGCCCTATCTGGTGGAGCGGGCCCACAATACCTTCCACGTTGGCACCCTCACAGCCGAAGATTTCGCCGAAAAGCGGCCCCGGGGCATCATCGGCATGGTGGATGGCGAGATCACCACGGTGGACGCCGGGTATTCCGACCGCATCGACGTGGAGTACGACGTTTTGAAGATCGCCGTGGTGGAGCGGCACAAGAACACCCACCACATCGGCGTGGGCTATCTGCAGGGCTACGGTCTCAAGTCCGGCGCCGTGGCCACCTCCGTTTCCCACGACAGCCACAACATCATCGTGGTGGGCACCAACGAAGCCGACATGGCCGCGGCGGTAAACCGCCTGGTGGAACTGGGCGGCGGCATCATGGTGTGGGACGGCGGTGCCCCCGTGGCGGAGGTGCCCCTGGCCATCGCCGGCATCATGAGTGACGAGCCGCTGACCGTGGTGAACGACAAGTTGGAGCACGCCAAAACTGTGGCCCACGCGCTGGGTGTCGGCCGTGGTATCGATCCCTTCATGACCCTCTCCTTCATGGCCTTGCCGGTGATCCCCTCCCTGCGGATCACCACCCGGGGCGTGTTCGATGTTTCCACCCAAAGCTATGTATAAACCATCACGCCCCGGCGGTCTTTTCAGACCGCCGGGGCGTGAACATTTCAGGTGCCGCTGTCCACGGGCATTTGCGTATAAGCCGTTCCCCGCTTTCATAGAATAGGGAAAAGCACGTTGGAGCGGAGGTATGTTATGCGTAAAAAGTGGAAGCAGCTCCTGATCTCTCTGGCCATCCCCCTGGCAGCCGGGGGCCTGTCCGCCTTTTTGAGCCGGGAGGGGATGAAGGCCTTCGGCGCTCTGCGCCAGCCGCCCCCCTCGCCCCCTATGTGGCTCTTTCCGGTGGTGTGGACGATCCTGTTTCTGATGATGGGACTTGCCTCCTGGCTGGTGCTGCGCCAGCCCTTCCGCCCCGGGACCGCCCTGCCGGTATACGGTGTCCAGTTGTTTTTCAACTTTTTCTGGTCGCTGCTCTTCTTCCGGTGGGGGCTGTTCCTGCCGGCCCTCATCTGGCTGGCGGCGCTGTGGGGCCTGATTTTGTGGACGCTGCTCCTTTTCCGCAAAGCAAGTTCCCTGGCCGGATGGCTGCTGGTCCCCTACCTTCTCTGGGTCACCTTCGCCGCCTATCTCAACGCCGGGGTCTGGCTGCTGAACTGAGCGTCACACATAAAACCGGTGGCAGCCGATGGTCTGACTATAGGTGCGGTTGGCGTTGATCCACACACCCTGGGAAAGGGCCGGGGCATAGAAATACAGGGCTTCGCCGATGACGTTTTCCCCATCCAGCACCCGCTTTGCCGCCTCTATGGACTGCGGGGAGGGCGTTTTGTAGATATGCCCATTGGCCACCGGCTCAAACTGCACGGCGTCAGTCCGGTCAAAGATCACCCCCTGGATCGTGTCGGGAAATTCATCGCTTTCCACCCGGTTCAGCACCACATTGCCCACGGCGATCTGCCCTGTCAGTATCTCCGCGCCGCTTTCGGCATAGATGATCCGGGAGAGCCAGTACAGCTCCGAGGCATCATACCCCGCCTGCGGTGTGGTCACTGCCGCTCCGCCTAAGTAGGGGTCCCACTCCACGGCGCAGCCCAGCGCCTCGCACAGCAGCCGCAGCGGCACATAGGTGATCCCCCGCTCTACTGTGACCCGGCCCGGATACACCGTGCCGTTCACCGTCAGGGTGTCCGCTGCCGGGTCCGCCCGGAGGCGGACGCTCTCTGACTGTGCCGCCGCCTGGCGGGTCTCACTGTCCCACCAGACAGACCAGCCTCCCAGGGTGTTCAGCAGCGCCCGAAAGGGAGCGTAGGTCACGCCGCTTTCCACATAGCACGCCGCTGACAGCTCCCCGGCATCCACCTGCACCGGCACGCTCCGGCGGGCCGCCTGTGCCGGAGCGGTCAGACTCAGGGCCAGCAGCGCGCCGCACAGCCATCCCAAACATGGTCGTCGTTTCATACCGTCTCCTTTCTGTTACCATTTTGTAACCATTTTAACGGAATCCAGCGTCAGGAAACAACCCTCAAAATCTGGGGAAACAGGCAGTCTCTTCCTGTCCTTCGTTGACTTTTGCGCCGCTTGGGGCTACAATGAGAGCAGTCAAATATCCCTGCAAGGAGTGGTTTCTATGCTGTTTTCCGACCGTCCCCGCACCCACTATGAAAAAAGTCTGACCCATGAGGTCATCTGCCAGCTTCGCTTTCCCACCATCCTCTCTATCAACAATGCCGAACCCGCTGACTTTCAGGAGTTGATCCGGGAGGATTTTCCCCAATATGCCCGCAAACAGGACCCTCTGCCCCCCAAGCTGATCAACGGTAAGGCAGAGCCTCAGCCCCCGGTGACCAACTATCACTTTCTCTCGGCGGATGGCCGGTGGAAGCTGAACCTGACCCGGGACTTTATCGCCCTGTCCACCCTGTCCTATCCCGGGTGGGAGTCCTTTGCCCGGATGCTGGACAAGCCCCTGGCCGCCTTTATCCAGCTCTACAAGCCCGCCTATTTCCAGCGAGTGGGCCTGCGGTATCTCAATATCGTCTCCCGCTCCGCTCTGGAGATAGAGGATACCCCCTGGCGGGACCTCTTCGCTCCGGCGTATCTCGGCCCTCTGGCGGAGGCGGACGTGGACGAGGAGCGGGTGCTCAACTGCGGTCAGGATCTCCAGCTTCGGCTGGATTCCAGTTGTATCGCCAAGATCCACGCCGGTGTGGGCCGGGTAAAGAGCAGCGCCCCCAACGCGCCCCAGGACCCGGAGGTCAAGTTCATTTTCGACATGGACCTCTCCATGACCGGTAACACCCCCTGCGGTCTGGCCGCCCCGGCCCTGGAAACGCTCCACGGTCACTCCACCCGGGTCTTTGAGGGTGCCATCACCGACACGCTGCGCCATGCCATAGGCCGTCTGTGAGCCGCTGGCATACACTTTGCGCCCCTGCCGTCCTCCCCGGAGCGGCAGGGCGTTTCCTTTTTGCAAATTTTCGCAAGAAGCGCCGGAATCAGCCGCAATTTTGTTGAAAAACACACTGGACTGACAGGCGGTGTTTTGTTAGTATAAAGCATAAAAGTTTCCCCGGCGGAGACATCACGTTTGAAAGGAGCATCTCCCATGCTGAACAACGCGTATTGCAAGCGGGTCTATGACCAGATCCTGGCCCGGGACCCCGATCAAAAGGAATTTCACCAGGCGGTCTATGAGGTCCTGGAGGGTCTGGAACCCATGGTGGAGCAGCGCCCCGAGCTGGAGGCCAACGGCATCTTAGAGCGGTTCGTGGAGCCGGAGCGGATCATCACCTTCCGGGTCCCCTGGACGGACGATTCCGGTAAGGTGCAGGTCAACCGTGGCTACCGTGTGCAGTTCAACTCCGCCATCGGCCCCTACAAGGGCGGCCTGCGGTTCCATCCCACGG
>CAZFJB010000139.1:0-4218 GCA_964519775.1 uncultured Oscillibacter sp. | reverse complement strand
GGCTGATGGCCTGCGGCGAGCATCCCCAGGCGGCGGACAGCGTGGGCATCAACGTCTATAAAATGCGCTGGGCCGGCGTTCTGATCTCCGGCTTCCTGGGCGGCCTGGGCGGCATCGTGTTCATCACCGCCGGCGTGTCCGAGTGGCGGTTTGAATACGGTGTGGCGGGCTTTGGCTTCCTCTCCCTGGCGGTGATGATCTTCGGCCAGTGGAAGCCTCAGCGCATCGCCTTGGCGGCGCTGCTGTTCGGTTTCTTCCGCACCCTGGGCAACGTGTATACCGGTTTTGCCTTCCTGAAGGCCCTGAACATCCCCAGCTCCGTATACAATATGCTGCCCTACATCATCTCCCTGATCGTGCTGGCCTTCACCTCCAAGAGCTCCCGTGCCCCCAAGGCAGAGGGCATCCCTTACGACAAGGGCCAGCGTTGAGCAAACGCGATCGCGAAACCGAATCAGATCCCAAAACCGCCCGGACATTTTGTCCGGGCGGTCTGTTTCAAACGCTGGATTTTTTCCCATGGTCTGATATAATTGACTGAAAGAAACGCTTTCAAGCAATTGTGGCGGAAGGCAGGCTCATCATGAAGATCTACGATATTTCACAGGAAGTTTTTAACTGCCGGGTGTATCCCGGTGATCCGGCCCCGGAGAAAAAAGCGCTTTGCTCCATGGAAAAGGGCGATCTGTATAATCTGACCGCTTTTTATATGTGCGCCCATAACGGCACGCATATCGACGCGCCGCGCCACTTCATCAAAGACGGGAAAGCGGTGGACGCGGTATCTTTAGCGTCTTTTATCGGACCGGCCTATGTGGCGGCGCATTGCGGTGTCGTCACCGAAGAGGACGCTTTGCGCATCATAGAAAAAGCGAACGCGCGGAACGTGGAGGCGGCAAAGCGGATCCTGCTGAAGGGCGATGTGGAGGTATCCCTGGAGGCGGCAAAGGCGTTTGCGGCTTCCGGTCTGCTGCTTTTGGGGAACGAACCCCAGACCGTCGGGCCGCAAAACGCCCCTATGGCCGTGCATCTCGCGCTGTTGTCCGCCGGCGTGATCCTCCTGGAGGGGATCTGTTTGGTGGCTGTTCCGGAAGGCGTTTATGTTCTGAACGCCGCTCCGCTGAATTTAGCGGGAGCGGACGGCGCGCCGTGCAGAGCCGTATTGATCGACACCGACCGATAACCGTATTTTGCCGCAAAACCGCGCGAAGTCCCTTTGCCATGCGTGATCTACACATACAAAAGCCCCGGCGCTGAAAGCGCCGGGGCTTCGTTATCCCTATAGTTTTCGTCTGACCTTAATTGCTGCGGCCCAGATAGGCTTCCTTCACCTTCGGGTCCGCCAGCAGCTCCGCACCGGTACCGCTCATGGTGATGGTGCCGGTCTCCAAAACATAGGCCAGGTCCGCGATCTTCAGCGCCATGTTGGCGTTCTGCTCCACCAGCAGCACGGTCACGCCCTGCCGGTTGATCTCCTGGATGATCTTGAAAATGTCCTGCACCACCAGGGGAGCCAGACCCAGAGACGGCTCATCCAGCATCATCAGCTTGGGCCGGGACATGAGGGCACGGCCCACCGCCAGCATCTGCTGCTCACCACCGGAGAGGGTGCCGGCAAGCTGCCAGCTCCGCTCCTCCAGCCGGGGGAAGAGGCTGTAGACCCACTGGATGTCCTTTTCGATCTCCGCCTTGTCCCGGCGGAGATAGGCGCCGATCTTCAGGTTCTCCAGCACCGTCATGTCCGGGAACACCCGCCGCCCCTCGGGGCTCATGGCGATGCCGGTGGAAATGATCTTGTCGATGGACTTGCCCAAAAGCTCCTGCTCATCCCACTGGATGGACCCGCCGCTGGCCTTCACCAGTCCGGTGATGGTCCGCAGCGTGGTGGATTTGCCGGCGCCGTTGGCGCCGATGAGGGTCACGATCTTGCCGTCCGGCACCTCCAGTGAGATGCCCCGCAAAGCCTGGATGCCGCCGTAGTGGACCTGGAGGTTTTCAATTTTAAGCATCGTCAGCCACCCCCAGATACGCGTCGATAACGCGCTGATTTTTTTGGATCTCCGCCGGTGTGCCATGGGCGATCAGCTTGCCGAAATCCAGCACATAGATGCGGTCGGAAATGTCCATCACCAGATTCATGTGATGCTCGATCAGGAAGATCGTGATGTTGAACTTCTCCCGGATCTCGCCGATAAAGGCCGTCAGCTCCTCCGTCTCCTGGGGGTTCATGCCGGCGGCAGGCTCATCCAGCAGCAGCAGCGTCGGCTCCGCCGCCAGGGCCCGGGCGATCTCCAGCCGCCGCTGCTTGCCGTAAGGCAGGCTGGTGGCCAGCTCATTCTTCACATCGGACAGGCCCACGATCTCCAGCAGCCGCTCCACCTCCGCCCGCTGTCTGGCCTCCTCACGGCGGTTCAGGCGGAACGTGGCGGAAAACACATTGCTGGTGGTCCGGCAGTGCTTGGCAATGAGCACGTTGTCAAATACCGTCTGGCTTTTCCAAAGTCGGATGTTCTGGAACGTCCGGGCCATGCCCAGCTTGGTGATCTGGTCCGGGGTGGGGGCGATGGTGTCCTTATAGAGTCCGGCGCACTCCCCCTTGTACTGGGCCTTCATCTTGCCCTGGGGATGGTTTTCAATGATCTTCTCCCCATTGAACCACACAGCGCCATTGGTGGGCTGATACACGCCGGTGACCACGTTGAAAGCCGTGGTCTTTCCCGCGCCGTTGGGGCCGATGAGCGCCACGATCTCCCCTTTATTGATCTCCAGATTCAAATCGTCCACAGCCACCACGCCGCCAAACTGCATGGTCACATGGTCCAGTCTCAGGATCTGCTCGCTCATACCTTCTCCACCCCTTTCTTTACTTTCTTATTCCGTTTTTGAAAGAGGTCAGGCAATTCCTTGTCTCCCATGATGCCCTTGCGGAAGAACAGCACCACCACCATGATGATAACGGAGAACACCGCCATGCGGAATCCGTTTTTGAAGATGCCCGGGGCGCTGATGCCAAGGAACGTGCCGGAGTCCAGACCGCGCAGCAGCCACTCAGACAGGAAAATATACAGGAAGCTTGCCAGCACGGAGCCGGTGATGGAGCCGATGCCGCCGATGACCACGATCAGCAGGATCTCATAGGTCAGGCTGGACTTGAACGGCAAGGAAGCGATGGTGCCCATATACATTGCCATCATGCCGCCGCCGATGCCGGCGAAGAAAGAGCTGATGACAAAAGCCAGCTGCTTGTGCTTTGCCAGATTGATGCCCATGGCTTCCGCCGCCACCTCGTCATCCCGGATGGCTTTGAACGCACGGCCATAGGTGGAGTTGATGAGCAGCACGATCACGGCGATCATCAGTCCCGCCAGAATGACATAGGGCGTGGCATGACCGAAGGTGGGATAGCTCTTGAGCAGGTTGGAGCCGTTGGTCAGGGGACCCAGCTTATCCCACTGGAAAAACGCCCGGAGGATCTCGGCAAAACCCAGCGTAGCAATGGCAAGATAGTCGGATTTCAGACGCAGCACCGGCAGACCGATGAGGATCGCCACCAGCGCCGCCAGGATGCCGCCCACCAGCAGGGCCAGCAGCATCCCCACCACGGTGCCGATGCTCTCCCCCAGGAATCCGGAGAAGATCTCCGGCAGGGAGAACTTGACCCAGCCGCCGTCATAATACTGATAGACACCGGCCCGCTTGGCAACAGGGATGCAAAAAATCGCGTAGGAATAGGCGCCCAGCAGCATAAAGCCTGCCTGGCCCAGGGAGAAAAGGCCGGTAAAGCCGTTCAAAAGGTTCATGGATACCGCTACCAGGGCGTATACCGTGGCCTTTTTGATGACCGTTACCGCAATGTGGTAAGTGGGAAGGGTCAGATCCACCCCGATGCAGGCCGCCAGGACTGCCAGCAGGACGATGGCCGTGCTGATCATTCCGCTTTTGTTGTTCGTTTTCATAGCCATCCCTCCTTACACCTTGTCGGTGACCTTCTCACCGAACAGGCCCGTGGGCTTCACGCACAGCACTACGATCAGCAGGGCAAAGGTGAACGCGTCGGAAAAGGTGGTGTAGCCCAGACCCTTGATGATCTCTTCACACAAGCCAATGATGAACGCGCCCACCACCGCGCCGGGGATAGAGCCGATGCCGCCGAACACCGCCGCCACGAAGGCCTTCAGCCCCGGCATACCGCCGGAGGTGATCGCCACGGAGGGATAG
>CAZFJB010000138.1:0-4244 GCA_964519775.1 uncultured Oscillibacter sp. | reverse complement strand
TTCCGGCGCCGCCGCCTGTGCCTTGCTCTTGCTGTACAGGCCGTTTTTCAGCAGCGTTTTGATGGCCACCCTGCCGATGTTGTCATTCGCCGTGCCGCTGAGGTTCAAGCCGGTCACCTTCCGGTCCTCGGTGATGAGGGCCACGCCCTCCTTGATGATGTCCCGCGGCGCGCTGACCTTCACGGGCTTGCCGTTGATGAAAATTTCACCAGCGGAGAGGGGATGCATCCCGAAGATGCCCTCCACCAGCTCGCTGCGTCCCGCGCCAACCAGACCGGCGATGCCCAGGATCTCGCCCTTGCGCACGGAAAGGCTCACGCCCTTGACCTTGTTGTCCGCCCGGACGATGTTTCTGGCCTCAAAGACCACCTCACCGATGTCGGCTTCCAGCTTGGGGTACACATCGGTGATCTCCCGGCCCACCATCATCTTGATAAGCTGGGCCTCATCCAGATTCTTCGTCTCATCGGTGCCGATGTACTGGCCGTCCCGGTAAACGCTGACCCGGTCGCAGATGGAGAAGATCTCCGCCATGCGGTGAGAGATGTAGATGATGGCCACGCCCTTTTCCTTCAGGCGGCGGATGTGGCCAAAGAGCAGCTCCACCTCCCGCTCAGTGATGGCGGCGGTGGGCTCATCCATGACGATGACCTTCGCGTTGACGGAGATGGCCTTGATGATCTCAATGAGCTGGCACTGGGCCACCGTCAGGTTCCGCAGTGTCTCCTTGGGGGAGACGTGCAGACCGCACTCTTCAATGAGCCGCTGGGCCTCCTCGATCTCCGCCTTTTTGTCTACCAGACCGTTTTTTCGGATCTCCCGGCCCACGAAAATGTTTTCGTACACCGGCATATCCAGGATCGGATTCAACTCCTGATGGATCATGGCCACGCCGTTATCCATGGCCTCCTTGGGGTTTGAGGCATGGTAGGGCTTGCCGTCAAAGAGGATCTCGCCGCCGGTGTCCTTCGTGTAAATGCCCATCAGGATTTTCATCAGGGTGGATTTGCCCGCGCCGTTTTCGCCCATCAGTGCGTGTACCTCGCCGGGCTTCACCTGAAGCTGCACATGATCCAGCGCTTTCACACCCGGAAAGGTCTTGCTGATGTTCTTCATTTCCAGCACGTATTCCATGTAGGCCCCCCTTTTCATTATATTTGTGATTATTTTATCGAAGTTTTTCGCGTCATGGAACTTTTGTTTTTCATTCGAGGGGGGACGATTTTTGGATTTTTCTAAAAAACGTCTTTTCCAACAAGAACTATCCAAAGCTTTTGGTGAAAATATATAATTCAGCGAGACGAAAACCGGGCTCGTCTCGCTGAAATAGTCTTCAAAATGCAGGGACACACCGTCGGGCTCAGTGTGATGCGGACGTTCCGCCGAGGTCGGGGACGCGGGACAGGGCTTTCAGCAGCAGCAGCCCCGGTACATAACAGGCAGCGGTCTCGCCAAGCCCCACGGTGAAGGCGTTCCAGGCATACAGTGCCGGGAACTGCGGGCCGAAGCCCACCTCATACCACGCGATCATGGCACCCACCAGCACGGCGTTGCACAGCACCGGCGGCAGGGGAGCAAGCCACTTGCTGGGCATTTTGGCCGTCCACAGGGCCGCCAGCAGGGTGGACGCGGAGCCGACGAGAATATCCAGCGGTCCTACCGTGCTCATGAGGTTGGTGATGAGACAGCCCACGAACAGGCCCGGGACCGCCTCCGGCAGCAGGAATGGGAGTACCGTCAGCGCCTCGGACAGGCGGCATTGGATGGGACCGAAGGTCAGACCGAACATGGACGAGAGCATGGACAGCGCCACGTACAGCGCGGCGATGAGGGCGGCGGCGGATATCTGCCGTGCAGACCATTTGGACATAAAAAAACCTCCATTTTTTTGTTTAGAGAACGGAAACTCTATCCTGAGTCCCGAACGAACGCCCGGTCAGGGCGCTTGGACAGGGAGATGGCACCTGTCAGCAGGGAGTATAGCACAGCACGGCGCAAAAAGCAACACCCGAAGCATTCGCTTCGGGTGCTGCACATTTTCTCTCACTCTCAGGCTCTCTCGGGATATTTATCTCAGCGGGACGATGCGTTTTTCGGCGCACTGAGGAACTCGTCGGCCACATCGTCCGGGATGCCAAGGCGAACATAGAGCCGATGCATAAAGCCAAAGGTGAAGCCGCCGGGGAGCATCCCGTTGACAAAAATGGCGGCCAGCACGCCGATCCCGGTGTCCAAAATGCGGTTGAGGGCGTAGCTGATATAGGTATCCGTGGGGGTATTGAACAGCAGGATGCACAGCACCACACCACCCGGCTGGACACCGCCCACCCAGATGTACTGACAGGCCACGATCAGCAGGATGACACCGATGAAGGTCAGGGGGATCAGGAACCAGCGGTTGCTGCCGTCCGGAAACAGGCGCATATAGAGGGCGAACAGCCCCATACCCAAAAAGCCGCCCACCAGCGTACCGAAGAAGCGGTTCCCGCCGTGGAGGCGGCTCTGTTCATAGCTGCTGCCCATGCCGAAGATGGCACCGATGCAGGCAAAGGCGGGGCTGCGGTCAAAAAAATAGTAAACCAGCGCGCACAGTGCCGCCGCAAGTGCGGTCTTGACATTGCGCAGGCCGATGACTGACCGTCGGTGTTCCGTTTGTCCGTTGGCTTCCATAGAAGTTCCTTCCTGTCTGTCCCTCACGGGCGCAAAGGGTTGCTGTGGGGGAAACGTTAAAAATCTGTTAAAATGATAACATAGATATTCGCCGCTGTGAAGCCCCGAATCGCAAAAATTTGCGTCTTTTTTTCGGAGAGACCGACAAAATCAGCGTCAAAGAACTCGGACCGCTCCGGTCCGCAGGCTTCCCGCCGCGATTTGAAGGCCGTGTCCCGCCAGCGCCGCCGCAAAGCGCTCTGCCGCGGGCCATGCCTCCGAGGTGTCCACCTGATTGAGAAACACGGTATCGCACAGGCCCTCCCGCAGAAGGACCTCCGCCGCCAGCTCCGGGGTGACGGTGTCCGCCGCACCGGCGCCGGTCAAGGCGCGGAACCGCTCCGGGCGGTGGACCGCCTCCCTGACGGGACGGCCAAAGCCGGAGGCTCCCGCCACACCGATCACCTGTCCCGCGTTGGCCGGGAGCACCGGCTCGTAGGATGCGTGGGCCTTCAGGGGAAGGCCCCGGGAGCCGTCGGCCTCCACCAGCACATAGTCCGCCAGACGGGCCAGCGTTTCCATGGGCAGGACCGGGGCGGTCAGCTTGCCGTTCCCGGCGGGCGTTCCCAAACAGAGACAGCGGTGCTCCCGGAGCGCCCGGCGCAGCGCTGCCTCTGTCGGATCAGTCAGCAGGGGGATGCCCTCAAAGGGGCGGATGTGGGTGGTGGTGCAGAGGAGCACCGTTCCCGGCAGCTCCCGGGACAGGCGGTGCAGCAGACTGGTCTTGCCGCCGCTGCCCATCACAGCCGTGACACCGGGGCGGATGCCCAGCGCTTCACAAAATTCCATAGCGGCCCCCTTTCGTTTTTTCCAGTATACGGCATCCGGCGGGACCTGTCCGGCATTTGTGCCCAAACAGCAACTTGAAACACCCGCCCAACAGGCTTTTTCGAAAACCCGGGGAATTGGGGCTTTTCAAACCCGCGGCTTTCTGCTAAAATCCTTTTGAGATCGATCTTTGCTCTCAAATGGATCGAATGACCGCTTAGGAGGCTTTACATATGGAATAGCTGGAGCTGCACATTGACACGAATCACGCCGGTCTGGAGCCGTTGGAGATCTTCCTCTCCGCCAACGGGGTAGACGGCGTGGTCATTGACGACGAGCTGGATTTTCAGAATTTTCTGGAAAACAATCATCAATACTGGGACTACGTGGACGAGGATCTGGAAGCGTCCATGAAGGGCAAGTCCCGCATCACCTTCTATCTGGAGGCCAATGACGACGGCTTTGCCCGGCTGGGACAGCTGCGGGTGGCTTTGCAGACCTTCAAGGAGGCCCACGCCGGGAAATACGGCACGCTGCTGATGAGCATGGAAAACCTGAAGGACGCCGACTGGGAAAACAACTGGAAGCAGTTCTACAAGCCCATGGAGATCGGCGAGCGGCTGCTGGTGATCCCGGAGTGGGAGCAGGAGGCCGTAAAGGGACAGGCGAAATATGCCGAAAAAGTGCCCCTCATTCTGGAACCGGGTCTGACCTTCGGCACCGGCAGCCATGCCACGACCCGGCTGTGCCTGACGGCGCTGGAGGAG
>CAZFJB010000137.1:0-4259 GCA_964519775.1 uncultured Oscillibacter sp. | reverse complement strand
AGGCGGTGAACTTCGGCATCGTGTACGGCATCTCCGCCTTCTCCCTCAGTCAGGATATCGGCGTGTCCGTGGCGGAGGCCAAGGCGTATATGGAGGCGTATTTCGCCACCTTCCCCGGCGTGCGGCAGTATATGGACGCCGTGGTGGAAAAGGCACGGGTGGACGGCTTTGTGGAAACGCTGTTCCACCGGCGGCGGGAGCTGCCGGAGCTGAAAGCCTCCAACTTCAATATGCGCTCCTTTGGGGAGCGGGTGGCCCTGAATATGCCCATCCAGGGCGCGGCGGCGGACATTATGAAGCTGGCCATGGTGGCGGTGCGTCGCCGGCTGCGGGAGGCGCTGCCGGAGGCGAAACTTGTGCTGCAGGTCCACGATGAATTGATCGTGGAGTGTCCTGAAGATCAGGCAGAAGTGGCGGCACGGCTGCTGGCGGAGGAGATGGAGCGGGTGGTGTCCCTCTCTGTGCCCCTGACCGCTGAGGCCCATTGGGGCCGCAACTGGCTGGAAGCCAAGGGCTGATGGAAATAAGGAGTAAGGATCTATGGAAGAGAAAAAAATGCGCGTCCGCATCGTGCCTATGACGGCGGACCATCTGGACGAGGTGGCAGAGCTGGAACGGGTGTGCTTCACCACCCCCTGGAGCCGGAATATGCTGGCGGAGGAACTGGATAACTACCTCTCCGCCTTTCTGGTGGCTCTGGACGACACGGACCGTGTGGTGGGTTACGCCGGTTTGCAGGCGGTGCTGGATGAGGGCTATATCACCAACGTGGCTGTCCGGCCGGACTGCCGCCGCCAGGGTGTGGCCAGCCAGCTTTTACAGGTGTTTTTGAATTTTGCCCAGGGTAACAAGCTGGCGTTCCTGTCTTTGGAGGTCCGGGCCTCCAACTATGACGCCATTGCCCTTTACGGAAGCCGGGGCTTCCGCAGTGTGGGCCGGCGGAAAAATTACTATGAGCATCCCAGAGAGGATGCCATCATCATGACAAAGGAGTTTACCAACTATGGAACTGAGACTGCCCAGTCTTGAGCAGCTGCGGACCATCTATGACCGGGACCTGAAGGAAGCCTTTCCTGAGGCGGAACTGAAGCCCCTGCGGAATATGGAGCAGGGCTGGGCGGAGGGCTACTACCTGCCCTACTGTCTCTTTGACGGCGACAACATCGTGGGCGAGGCCTTTTTATGGCTGGGACATCCCGGCTGGGCGCTGCTGGACTATCTCTGTGTATCCAGCGGCAGCCGCAATTCCGGCCTGGGAGCCACGATCTTGCAAAAACTGCGGGAGCGGGAGCCGGACACGGTGATCTTCGGTGAGTCCGAAGTGCCGGAGGATGCCCCGGACCCGGAGATGGCAAAACGGCGGCTGGGCTTTTACGCCCGGAATGGGATGCGCACCGCCTATTATGACACGGAGATGTTCGGTGTCCACTATAAGACGCTGTATCTGGCCAATGGCGATGTGGACGAGGATATGCTGATGGCGGAGCACCGCTATGTTTACGAGCGGACGTTTGCCGCGGATAAGTATTTCAAGTATGTCCGCATTCCCTTTGATCCCAAGGCCGCGCCGGGCGAAAAGGTGGCGTGGCAGCAATAAAGTGCATGAAACGCACTTTATTGCAGGATTGAAATCGTGCAGGCAACCAAGGGTTTCCCGCACACACCCTTCCTTTGGCCTTATTGCTGATACCTATGACTTTACGATAGAGAAAGAAGCGTCCTTATGAAGATTTTAGCCTTTGAAAGTTCCTGTGACGAGACGGCTGTCTCCGTGGTGGAGGATGGCCGTCGGGTATTGTCCGATGCCATCGCCTCCCAGGCGGATCTCCACGCGCTCTACGGTGGGGTCGTGCCGGAGATCGCCTCCCGGAAGCATGTGGAGTGCATCGCCGCTCTGACGGAAAAGGCCCTTGCTGACGCAAACTGCACCCGGCGGGATATTGACGCCGTGGCCGTCACCTATGCTCCGGGCCTCATCGGGGCCGTGCTGGTGGGACTGAGCTTTGCCAAGTCCGTGGCCTTTGGCCTGGGGGTGCCGCTGATCCCGGTGCATCACATCCGGGGCCACATCGCCGCCAATTATCTGGCTTTCCCGGAGCTGGAGCCGCCTTTCCTGGCTCTGGCCATCTCCGGCGGCAACACGCTGATCGTGGACGTGCGGGACTATACGGACATGGTGATCCTGGGCGGCACCCGGGATGACGCGGCAGGGGAGTGCTTTGACAAGGCGGCCCGGGTGCTGGGTCTGCCTTATCCCGGCGGCGGCCCGATGGATCGTCTGGCCCAGGGGTCCCAGGGCGGCGTTTATGCCCTGCCCCACGCCCATGTGGAGGGCGCGCCCCTGGACATGAGCTTTTCCGGACTGAAAACGGCGGTGGTGAACCTGGCGCACCATGCCGAGCAGGTGGGCGAGCCTCTAAATGCCCCGGCCCTGGCCCGGGACTTTGCCCAGGCTGTCAGTGATACCCTGGTGCCCCGGGCCATGCTGGCGGCTCGACAGGCGGACCGGAAGATCATTGTGGCTGCCGGCGGTGTGGCCGCCAACACGGTGATCCGGGCGGATCTGGAGCGGGCCTGCCGGGAGGAGGGCCGCACCCTTTATCTGCCGCCGCTGCGCTGGTGCGGAGATAATGGCGCCATGATCGGCGCCCAGGGGTACTATGAATATCTGGCGGGCCACACGGCCGCCATGGACCTGAACGCCTACGCCACAAGAGACATCAACGCGTAATACCCCGGCGAAAATGCAGGGAAAAGATCTCCGGGGAAATTCCCGGAGATCTTTTTTGCGTACAGGCGCGACCAAAGGCGAGATTTTCCGTCTTTACAGGCAGAGAGGAGGAACACCATGGAAGATACAAAGATCATCGACCTCTATTGGCAGCGGGACCAGAGTGCCGTTTCGGCCACAGCCGGAAAGTACGGCGGATTCCTCCACACGGTGTCCTGGAATATTCTGAAAAGCCATACGGACGCAGAGGAGTGCGTCAACGACACCTATCTCCGGGCCTGGAACGCCATTCCCCCGGAGCGGCCCAACGCCCTGCGGGCCTGGTTGGGGCGCGTTACCCGGAATTTGTCTCTGGACCGGTGGAAAGCCGACCGGGCAGCCCGCCGGGGCGGCGGAATGGAAATGCTGCTGGGAGAGCTGGAGGAGTGCGTCCCTGACCGGCAGGGGCCGGAGCAGAGGGTGGAGGAGCAGGAACTGGCGGCGCTGATCAGCCGCTTTCTGCGCTGGCAGAGCGAGGATAACCGCTATATCTTTCTGCGGCGGTACTGGTACGGCGAGGACATCGCCGCCATCGCCCGGAGCCTTGGCTGCGGCGAGAGCCGGGTGAAATCCGCCCTGTTCCGCACCCGCGGGGCATTGCGGGCATTTCTGGAAAAGGAGGGGATCACGGTATGAGCGCGGAGCGTTTTTTTCGGGCCATCGGCCTGGTGGATGACGACCTGATCGAACGCGCGGCGGAGGCTCCGGCAAAGCGGAAACCGATCTGGCCGCGGTATGCCGCGGTAGCGGCCTGTTTGTGCGTGGTGTGCTTGGGAGGCTTTGCGTGGCTGGTCACCGGCGGCTTTCACGGTTTCGGTTCTGCTGCCGGTTCCAGCGACAGTGCGGCAACCGGAGGCGGCGGCAGCGGCATTACCCATGACAGCGAACCCATCGGTGCGGAGGAAGCTATCCGATTTATGTCCTACGCCGGGCCGGTGCTGCCCCTGACCACGGAAGGGGACGCAGCGGGCATCACAGCATCCCGGCACACCGACTGGGACTTTGCCCCCACCGCTTATGAGGACGGCGATCCCCGTCAGTGGGGAGCGGTGGTAACGGACCGTTACACGCTGACCAACACCACGGATACGGATGTGACGCTGCCGGTGCTGTATCCCATTGCCGCCGCTCTCAGTGATCTGGGGGAGGAAATGGCGCCGGAGCTTACGGTCAACGGCGAGGCCGTAGACTGGAGCCTTGCTGTGGGCGACTATGCCGGCGGTTTCCGGGACGCGGGGGTAGCCGATGGCTCCACCTGGAATCTGGCTTACCCGGATAGCTGGGCGGATTATAAGACCCTGCTGGAGGACGGCTCCTACCGGGCTGCGGCGCTGGCCGGAGCGGATGAGTTGGACGGTTCCCTACTGGACCAGCTGGTGACGGTCTATACCTTTACAGACTTTGCGGCGCCTCATGAGCAGTACGATGCCGCCTCTCAAACCATCCGCTTTACCATTGATGATACCCGCACCACAGTGCTGTCCTGCGG
>CAZFJB010000136.1:0-4267 GCA_964519775.1 uncultured Oscillibacter sp. | reverse complement strand
GCACATGGGTAAAGACAGCGAACTGCTCCCGGGTATAGGCCTCGCAGTCCCCGCTGTCCATATCGGAGACGGCAAAGTGGGTGAAGATGCCCTCCACATCCAGCCCCGGCAGGGCGCAGGAGGCGGCGATGGCCTCTACGCCGCCGTCAAAATGCTCCCCCCGGACCAGGAAGCCCAGCCGGGACATCCCGGTGTCCACTTTGATGTGGACCCGCAGAGTGCCGCCGCACTGAACGGCCTGGGCGCTGTATTCCTCCGCCTTGGCTCTGGCGGACACCGCCTGGGTGATGTTGTAGGAAATGAGCTGAGGCACCATCTCCGGCGGTGTGTGGCCCAGAATGAGAATGGGCATGGTGATGCCGCCATGGCGCAGTTCCCGGGCCTCATCCAAGCTGGAGACCGCCAGGTAATCCGCCCCCAGCGTTTCCAGCTTCCGGGCGATCTGAACGGCGCCGTGGCCATAGGCATCCGCCTTCACCACGCCCAGGTATTTCACCCCGGGGCCGGTCTTTTCCCGGGCAATTTTGTAGTTATGTTCCAGGGCATCCAGGTCGATCTCCGCCCAGGTGCGCCGCAAAATCGTATCCTCCAAGCTGTTTCACCTGTCTTATGTGGATTTTATGGCGGCGTTCCCTCGTCCGCCTTTTCGTCTATCATAGCACAAAATGTAAAGTCCGTAAACTCCGCGGACAAAATCATTTCCCCATCCACGGCGATCTCGCCGTACACCGGCGTGTCATCCTCCTGCCGGAGCCAAAGGGTGGTGACGATGCTGCCGCCCTCAGCGCCGGTCTGTTCCAGAGCCAGACGCACGCAATCCTCGCCGCCCCACACCTCCTGATTTTCTTCCAGCAGCCACCCTTCCCGCAGAGCGCTCATCATGCGCACAGGGGTCACGGCGGGGGTGAGGGCTTCCCGGCTCAGGGGGCCGGCGTTCAGGTGCAGATCCCCATACTCCAGGGACCAGTCCGTCTCCCGGATCACGGCCCGGACACCGGCCAGCTCCAAGGGTCCTATCACTTCCACAACGCTCTCCCCGCCGGGGACATAGGCGCATCGCAGCGTGGCGGACCACTCCAGGCCCGCCTGGTCACAGGTGACCGCCGCCGTCATCTCACAGCCGGACATGGCCTGATGGGCCTCTCTCGGGTCCCGTGGCTCCGTACTTTCCCCGCAGCCGCCCAGCAGCAGGCACAGGGCTATCATTGGTACACATTTTCCAACGCGCACCGCAACTCCTCCGCTATTTCAAGATCTCTCTCATGGCCAGGGGCAAGGCTCCGGCCACTTCCTCCGGCGTGACGCCATAGGCCGTCAGGCGCTGTTCCAGCAGATCGCCGGCCCGGCCATGGAGCCAAACGGCGGCCATGGCCGCTTTCGCTCCGCCGGCCCCCTGGGCCAGCAACGCCGCGACCGCGCCGGTGAGCACATCCCCGCTGCCGCCTTTGGCAAGGCCGCTGCCGCCAGTGGTGTTGACAAAGCAGCGGCCGTCCGGCGCGGCAGTCACCGTCCGGTGGCCCTTCAGGGCCAGCACACAGCCATGGGCCATGGCAAAGTCCCGGGCGGCTCGCACCCGGTCACCGCGGCTCAGATCACCGCCGACGCGGGCGAACTCCACGTCGTGGGGCGTCAGGATGGTGACACGGTCCCGGCGGGCATCCAGTATATGGATATGCCCGGCCAGGGCATTTATGCCGTCGGCATCCAGCACCACCGGCTTTTCCGTTTTCAAAAGTTCCCAGACCAAGCGGCGTGTCCCTTCGCTCCGGCCAAGGCCGGGGCCAAGAGCCAGCACGTCACAGCCGGCCAGCTTTCCCAAAATGACCGGCAGGGCCGCCTCGCAGAGCATCCCCTCCGCCTCCGGCAGAGGGAAGGGCATGGCGGAGGTACACTTCACCGCCTCGATGGGCCAGATACTCTCCGGCACGCCCAGGGACACCAGACCGCACCCGCACTTCACCGCCGCCCGGGCCGTGAGATACGGCGCGCCGGTGTAGCCCACCGCGCCGCCGACGATCAGCAGCTTGCCGAAGGTGCCTTTATGGCCCTCCGGGTCCCGGGGCGGCAGGACATGACGGACTTCCTCCGGTCCCACGGTCATCACAGTGTATCCTTCCGGCATGGCGTGTCACCTCCCAGTTTTTCTCCATTATAAGAAGGACCGGGCCGTTTTTCAACCTTTCATTTCTCCAAAACCCGTGTTAAAATGGGGATGCAACCGAAAATTTACATAAATTTCTTCAAACGCAACACAAAATCGGTGGTGTTGCGGCCTGTGCTTTTGTATGCTGGAGCCATCAAATCAAGGAGGTCTTCCGACTATGGCATTCCCAGAAAATCTGCAATATTTACGCAGCCGGAACAATGTGACTCAGGAGCAGTTGGCGGAGATCCTGGGCGTTTCCCGCCAGAGCGTCAGCAAATGGGAAAGCGGCGCCAGCTTCCCGGAGATGGAGACGCTGCTGCGTGTCTGTGATCTTTACGGCGTGGACCTGGACACACTGCTGCGGGGCGACCTGGCCGACAGCTTCAAAGCCGACACCGATGGTTATGACCGCTTTATGGACCGCTTCTCCCTGCGTGTAACCTGCTCCGTGGGGGCCATCATTGCCGCCGTGGCCGTGATGATCCTGCTGCGGGCCCTGGGGGTCCACGAGATGCTGTCCGTGTCCTTTTTCATGTTGGCGCTGACCGTCAGCGTTATGGTGCTGGTGGTCAGCGGCATTGAAGAGGAGCACTTCCGCAAAAAGCACCCCTTCATTCAGGACTTTTATACGGAAGAGGCCCGGGATGCCTTCCATCACCGGTTCGTGTGGTACATCGCCGGCGGCGTGGGGGCGATCCTGCTGGATGTGGCGCTGCTGATCGCCGCCTTCGCGTTCCTGCCGGATCGGGAGCCGTATACCTCTATCATAACCGCTGTTTTTCTGCTGTTTATCGCCGGGGCCGTCATGTCCTTTACCTACGGCGGGATGCAGGAGGACAAATTCAAGATCTGGAAGTACAACCGGGACAACGCCCCCACGCCGGAGGCCAAAAAGCGCCTGGGCCAGATCGGCACCGCCTGCGGTTGCATCATGCTGGCGGTCACGGCCATCTATGTGGCGCTGGGCCTCACCCGGAACGCGTGGGGCAGCGCCTGGTGGCTCTTCCCGGTGGGCGGCATCGGCTGCGCCATCGTCAGCACGATTCTGAACCCCTATAAGGAGGACGGTGACTGACAGGCGGCAACTATGCCCTGACTTGCAAGATCCCCCTGATTTTCCGAAAATCAGGGGGATCTCCTCTTGCTTTTCCCATTTTTTTATGATATAAGTATTAGATGTTATCAGCGATGAAGGGGAAAATGACCTGAAACGCCGCCAAAGAGAGAGTCGGTCACCGGCTGTAAGCCGACTTGCGGACGCCTGGTCCGGTTCGCCCCGGAGCCGCCATGGAGACATGGCCGGCGGCCCTCCGTTACAGGGGCACAAGTGCGCGCCGTCAGGCGTGAATTTGGGTGGTACCGCGGAAGTGAGCCTTTCGTCCCAATGTGGGACGAGGGGCTTTTTATTTTATCGCAGATAAAATAAAAAACAGATTTCAATAGCGCAGGAACCCCCCTCCTGGGTTTCCCGCGCACACTCTTCCCTTCCGTTACAGAGGTCTCATGCGTTTTATCCAGATGAAAAACGCAGAGCGCTCTTTCCTGAAACAGCACTGAAAACAGGCCGCTGATCGAACAGTCATCCCAATTCCAAACAAAGGAGTTTTGCGTTTATGATGAAAGAACAACTGGAAGCCATCCGCAAAGGGGCGCTGGAGTCCATCGTGGGGACCCAGGCCGCGGCGGAGCTGGACGCGCTGCGGGTGAAGTACCTGGGCAAAAAGGGCGAGCTGACCGCCGTCCTCAAGCAGATGGGCTCTCTCTCCGCTGAGGAGCGGCCCATCATGGGCCAGATGGCCAACGAGGTCCGGGCCGCCGTGGAAAAGGCCATCGAAGCCCAGTCCTCCATTTTGCAGAAGGCCGCTCTGGAGGCCAAACTGGCCGCCGAGACCCTGGACGTCACCATCCCGGGCAAAACCGTGGAAGTTGGCCACAAGCACCCCATGTACACGGTGCTGGACGAGATCAAGCAGGTGTTCCTGGACATGGGCTTTGAGATCATGGACGGCCCGGAGATCGAACTGGAGAGCTACAACTTCACCAAGCTCAACGCCCCGGAGTCCCATCCCTCCCGTGACTGGACGGACACCTTCTACCTCACCGAGGATTCCAAGATCCTGC
>CAZFJB010000135.1:0-4285 GCA_964519775.1 uncultured Oscillibacter sp. | reverse complement strand
TAAAGCTCCTGAAGGAAAAGGGCTACCACCTGCAAAACACCCAGGCCGCCGACCTGTTCCCGCGGTGTGCCCATGTGGAATCGGTGGTTTGTTTAAGAAGGGAACAGGTCAGCGACTATCTGCGTATCGCAGTCAACACCGCAGATTTGGAGAACGAATAGAGTGGCTGAAAAGAACCTGCAAATTCCACAAGAGGATAGAAAGCTGCAGCTGAAACAAGCCCACTATTGAATCATGTTGATTACAGGGCGAGAAAAAATGAGAAGATCCCCTTTTGGTGGGGAAGAGTGGCAAAGGGGCCTGGCAGACAGAGAAAAAAATCCGCCGAAAGCTTTCGGCGGATTTTTGCTGTCAAAAGATCCTCAACGGAGCGTGTCATGGCGAGGAGGGAAGGACACAGGTCACAGCCGGATCAGGTTTCCTTCCAGCTGCCGGGCCAGCTCTTCCTTGCAGGTCAGGAAAATCACCTGATGCCGCTGGGCACATTCTTTGACCAGTTCTACAGACTGTGCCGTTCTCTGGGCGTCCATATCTGTGAAGGAATCGTCCAGGACGAGGATGCCGCCACCCTCCGGGAACAGCTGGTCCAGCACCGCCAGCCGGTAGGCCAGGGCCACGGTGTCCTTGGTGCCCTCGGAGAGCTTTCCGTAGTCCAGCAGCCGGTCCTTGCTGTAGAGGGCGGTATCCAGCTTCTCTCCATCGGGCATTTCCCCCTGGACACTGCCATCGGAAATCCGGGTCAGGTACTGGGCAAAGCTCCGGGCCAGGCCAGCGGTGGGATTGGCCTGCAGGCTTTCCCTGGCTTCCTCAAAAACGCACTGAATGTGCCGCCAGTGGGCAAGCAGGGCTTTCGTTTCCTCAAACACCCGCTGGGCCTCCCGCAGCTGCTGCTCCGGGTCCTCCTCCAGGCTTTCCTGCATCATTTCCAGTTCCTTTTCTGCCCCTGTTTTCTGGTCCTTCGCTGTATCCCGCAGATTCTGTCTGGCTTCCACGGTCTCCTGAAGCTTTTTCAGGTGCTCCTCGGGATTTTGGATGGCCTGATATTCCCCAGGGACCGGCTCTTCCGTCTGAGCCTGCAGGGCTTTCAGTTCCTCAGCGCAAGCTTTTTCCCGCTCTCTCAGGGCTTCCATGGTGCCATAATCTTTGATATAGCCATCTTTTTTGGCTTTCTGAAGGGCTGCATAGATATCCAGGGCGGTTTTTCCGCACAGCGCCTGGATATCTGCCAGGATTGCCTCCCCGGGGCGGACATTGTCGGAAACTGCCGCATGCAATTCCTCCGCCGTGTGCCCGGCCAGCACCTGCTCCAGCCGGTCCTGGATGTCCTCCACCTGGCTTTGGATATCCCGATAGCGCTCGGCGTACTCGCGAATGGCTTCCAGAGAGTCTACCTCGTAACGGCCAAAGATGGCGGCGTTCCCTGTGCGCAGGCGCTGAATCTCCGCCTCCGTTTTCTGCACATCCACATTGGCAGGGGCCAGCACCATATCCATAACGCCGGGGATGGTGATGGTTACGGCCTCGGTCAGAGAGACCTTGCCATTTTCCGGCTCCAGCAGACAGCCGGTACGGACAGAGCGGATCTGCAGCTCGTGGCCGTCATGGATGGTCACATCGGCCGTCAGATTCATGCCGCACAGCTTGTTTTCCAGCTTTTGAATCTCCCGGAGGGTCTTTTCCACCCTGCGGATTTCCTCAGCGGTGGGGCAGTCCCCCTGCAAAATGGAGCGGTCAACGGCTTCGAGCTCCTGCTGAATGGACAGCACCGCCTGGTATTGATCCAGCGCCTCACGCTGGGCCCGCTCGTTTTGCAGTTTCTCGGCTTTGCCCAAGGCATCTTCCGCCTTTTCCCAGGCCTTTGCGTCATTGGAAAGCTTTTTCAGCCGCTCCTCCCAATACGCTTGCTGCTGTTTCCGGGACTCCCGCAAAATCAGCTGATTGGAGACTGCCTGGAACCGTTCATATTCTTCCTTGGCCTGTGTATACGCGCTGTCGTAGTCCTGGAAAGCTTTCCTGGCGGCGAACACCGCGTCTTCCTTCTTTTTCAGGCTGTCACACAGGATTTTGGCATCCTCCACGGCGTAATAGGCTGGCAGAATGTCGCCCAAACTAGAGCCCCAGCGGTCGGCTTTGCGCACGGGGGCCCCATGGGCTTCATCCCAGTGCTTTCCCGCAATGTCGGCAATTTTTTTCTGGATGGCCGAACCGATGGCGTCCATGGAAATGCCGTCGCTTTCCGCAAAGACCTGGGAGATCACTGCCAGAAGCTCCGTCTTCCCCGGGGTTTTTTCCTCGTTTTTCAGCAGATTTTTCAGGGTTTCCGCCACATTCCCCTGGGGTGTCAGCAGAAGCTCCGAGTAGACGCCTTCCCCGTAGAGAAGCAGCTGCTTCATCTCGCCATCGATGGTTTCCTGTCTGCGAATGAGTCCATCCGGCGTGGACAGGGTGCAGCGGGGATCGCTGCCCCATTCCTTTTTCAGGGTGTAGCATTCTTCTCCAGCTTCCAGGGTGATTTCGCCGTCAATAAAGTCTCCCACAGCCCGTCTTCCCCGCTTGGCGCTGGGAAAGCACTGCTCCTTGAAATCCTTGTCCTTTCTGCCGTCGATTTTGGCATTCTGAAAGAGGGTCCTGGAAATCAGATTGACCAGGGTGCTTTTGCCGCTTTCATTGGGGCCAAAGACCACATTGATTCCCGGCTCCAGAGATACACGCCGGTTCTGAATGCCGGCGAACTGCTGGCAGGCTACTTCTTTGATTCTCATTTCTTCCCCTCCTTCAGCGTTCCCAGCAGTTCATAGAGCAGCTGGGATTCCTTGGGCTCGTCCAGCAGCCGGGTCAGCAGCTGGGTGGAAACGGATGTTTCCGGGAATTCTGCTTCCACCAGCTCCCGGGTGATTTGCTTTGTCAGCTCGGTATCGTGGTAGGTTCCCTCCAGGAAGGGGGACAGTGCCTCTTCCAGAATCTCCCGGGAGGCATCGTACTCCTCAGGCGTCACCGCGCCCTTTAAAATCAAGTCCACAACGGTATTCTGATCCACCCCGGCCAGTTCCCGGTTCAGGATGGCTTCCATATTTCCGGCGGTGAGGCTGATCTCCTTGCGCAGGAAGCGAACATTGCCGGAAACGAATTTCTTGGCACGAATCTGCTTATCATCGTCGATCTCAATGAGGAAGCACTGGCCTTCCGTTGCGCAGTTCACATCGGTCTGGACATGGGTGCCCGCATTGAAGATCTTCCCCTCGGGGCGATAGTCCTCCGTCAAATCTCTGGGGAAGGGCACATGGGTGTGGCCAATGAGCCAGGCATCCACAGGAATGGTCTCCAGCTCGGCCCGGGTCATTTTAAAATAGGCGCCCTCCCGGTCAATGGTCTCCCCATCCACCGCGCCATGGGCAACGCCAATGTGCCAGGCGCCATCCTGAGGGATCTCTGTTTCCTGAATCCAGCCCAGGTTGTTTTCCCCGGGGGCGGAATGGAGGGACTGACAAAGGGCTGGATACAGTACAACCTGCTTCTCCCCCAGAGTCAGGGAATAGGGCGCAAACTCCGTCAGCAGGAGCACATTGTCCACATCTGCAAGCGATGCCTGAACATCCTGCCACACCGGCACATCCGGCCCATAATAGTCATGGTTACCCGGCAGAATCGCTACTGTGCCATGGAACCGGGAAAGGGTATTCATAAGCTGCTTGATATCCCGCTTGGCAATCCCCCTGGTTCGCTCAAACAGGTCACCGGCAATGACAAACAAATCGCAGTTTTCTTGATTGGCGCAGCAAACCATGGCTTCAAATGCGGAAATCCGCAGGGCTTGAAGCTTCTCCCGCTGGGGATGGTTGGCGTATTTCAAGCCAATGTGGTTATCTCCCGTCACAAAAATCTTTATCATACAATTGTCCCCCAATGCGGCGCGACACAATTCGCCATTATTTGAAGAAAGTATATCATACTTCATGAGCAAATACAATCATGTGAACAACAATTCCAGCCGCAATGTAAAATCCACTACGGAATCAGATGCGAAAATCAGGCAGCTATCATTGGCAGAGAGCCTTCTTCAGCGCCGTTGCGCGTGTTGTCTTACGGCCAATCCCCCGCGCGCACAGGAAAGCGAAGGACCAGCCTGCTGTATCGGGACAAAGGATGGGCTGAAAATGGCACTTGCTTTTTTTCTGTTCCTGGTGTAGCATAAAGATAAACCCTTTATAAAAGCTGGAAAGGAATAAAATGTCATGCGTACAGAGCCTGCCAACAATATGGATGTGAAGCGGCGAAACCGGAGCAA
>CAZFJB010000134.1:0-4290 GCA_964519775.1 uncultured Oscillibacter sp. | reverse complement strand
ATGATGGGCACCTTGCTGGTCTCCCGGATGCGGGCGCAGACGGCCCAGCCGTCCATCACCGGCAGCATGATGTCCAGCAGGATCAGATCCGGCTCCTTTTTCTGAAATTCCTCCAGCGCCTTGCCGCCGTCTCCCGCGATGCGGACATCGAACCCCTCCTTCACCAGGTACATATGGATCAGATCGGAGATGTTTTTGTCGTCCTCCACCACCAGAATGTTGCGTCCCATACAGTTTCCTCCTGTTTTTACAGGCTCACGGCCCGGTTCTTTTGTATACGGTCTTCAGGGAGCTCCAGTCTCCCCGATGGGGCAGATCTCTGTCCGCCTGTGGGACTATCCTACCAGAATCCCGCCGCCGTTGGTTGAACGATTTGTAAATTCACCTCAGGCCGTCTCCGTCAGGGCACGGCAGTAGTGCCCGCCCTGTTGGGCGGCGGTGATGAAGGCCCGGAGTCCGCCGGCGGAGGCCGTGGCCCCCAGCCAGACGGTCACGTCTGCCCGCCGGGCCGTCACCCGTTTCAGCAATGCCTCCGCGTTGGAGGCGCTCTCCAGCTTGTAGTCCGTCCGGTCCAGATCCGCCGCAAGGCACCGCCAGCCAGCCTCCTCCAGAGCGTGGAGGGTCGTCTCCTCCCCCTCCGGCAGGCAAAGGAGCCGTGTTTTGCTCAGGGCAGCCCGCCAGAGGGCCTCATTGCCCCGCTCCAACTGCTCCCCGATGTTCTCCTCAGCATCGCCGCTGAGCAAAATGCCCACGGTGTGGCCCGAGGCGGTCATCCGCCGCAGCAGCGCCCCGTTTTCCTCCAGAAAGTCCGGCGTACAGTAGAAGGTGGCCCAGCCCCCTGCCCGGTCCAGGGCATCCAGCAGGCCCTCGGTCCGCTCATCCGCCATGAGGCACAGGTGGATCCGGGCGCCGGAGGGCGGCGCGCCGGTGCTGGAGGGCGTCTGCGTGGCGGTGGAGGCGCTGCCGCTCTCCTTGATGTAGGCGGCGTAGCGCTCCTCCATATTATAGGTGGCGGCGTTGGCAAATTCCACGGCGTTCAAGCCGAAATCCGGAGAGCGCAGCCACACCAGGTACCCGTTGGGCACATCCGTGATGGAATACTGCAAATCGAAGAAATTGCTGACGGTGGACGCCGGAACAAAGATGGTGCTGCCGGAGCGGATGGCGGCAGGCGGCAGCAGTCTGCCGCTGCTGTCCTGGGCCGTTCCCTTGTCCAGATCAAAGAGCATGGCCCGGCGGTCCTTTTCCAGCACCATCATGTTCTTGGCGGTGTTGTTGATGAAGGAGATACCGAAATTGGTAAAGGACGACGCCGGCACATACAGATAGCCGTTGGCCCAAAAGGGCATGGTGGCGTCTGTCAGCGGCAGAACGTTCTCCTCCGCCGCCAGGAAGTACACACTGCCCACAGCCCTTGCCGGCAGCGCCAACTGGCAGATCAGCAGCACGCTCAAAAGCGCCGCCGCCCACTTTTTCCTCATAAGACGCCTCCCTTCTTTCCGGCTCGGTTTTTGTTTTAATATAGTATTTTATCACACTCCCGCCGCAGTTGTAAAGCCCACCGACACGGCTTTACAGGCCGCAAACGCCATGATATAACATATAGTGTCACCATGGAGCCGGCACATCCGTGGACCGGTTGATCATTGAAAAGGAGGAGCTGTTATGTCCACATCTGCCCGCAAGCCCAGTGTCAAGCTGGTCATCGCCGCGCTGATCTGCGGTCTGCTCCTCTACAACGGGGTAGATGGCTTTTTCTTCTATCTCAATAACAACACCGCCATGTTTCTATTGCTTCTGACCGCCGTACTCCAGTGGTGGCTGCTGCGCAGCAACTGGGCGGAGATCTCCGTCTGGCTGCCGATGATACTGTCCACCCTCTGCGCCCTGCTGGGCGCGTTCATTGGCCTCAGCAAGTTCCATGGGGACGGCTATCTGCTGACCGCCTTTGCCGTCCCCGTGTATTTCGGGGCCGCTGCGCTCATCGTCATTGCGGCGCTGGTTCGGCTGCTCCGCCGGAAGGGATGATCACTGGCCGTAAGCTCCCACGGTGACGCCGGTATAATAGTGGGTCAGGATGGTTTTGTAATCCGCGCCCGCCTCCGCCATGGCGTTGGCGCCGTATTGGCTCAGGCCCACGCCGTGGCCGTAACCGGTGACATAGAACACGAACTGCCCATCCTGCAGCTCCCATTCAAAACAGGCGGACCGCAGTCCCAGCGCCGTGCGCACCCGGGTGCCCCGGACCGTGATGCCCCCGACCTCTACCGTTTCCACCGTGTCCGCTTCATCCCGAACGGCACTGCGCAGCCATTGGGACGGTTCGCCGGAGAGATCCGCTTCCGGAAATGCCGCCAGCAGCTTTTCCCGCAGTTGGGCCGGCGAAAATTCCACACGGCTGTAATAATTGGGGATGGCACTGCCGTCCTCCGGTGAGTCCACCGGCCGCAGATAGGGCAGATCATTTTGCCAGACCTGTCCTGCGGCCCGGGTCAGTCCGGCGGAACTGGAGTGGAACACCGCCAGAATGGGTACCCCGCCGTAGAGGATGGTATCGCCATCGGTGTCCGCCACCGCGGCGCGGATCTTTTCCTCATAAATCCCGGCATCGCCGCCCCAGTTGGCCCGGGCATCCGCCAGATTTGTGTACGCCTGACAGCAAGTGTGATCCGTGCAGATATCCGCCGTGTCACCATGTCTGCTGCCGGCGGTGAGCTGATAGAGGGTATACGTTCGGGCCGCCACCGCCTGGGCCTTCAGGGCCTCCGGCTCAAAGGAGGCAGGCATCTCCGCCGCCGTCACCCCGGTGAGGTACGCCGCCAGCGTCATCTCCCGGACGGTGTCCCCCTCCAGTACCCGCAGCGTCCGCTCCCCGTCCCCGGCGATGTTCTCCGGTGGTTTGGGGAGGGGGCTATCCTCCACCGCTTCTCCATCCATCGGCGGCGCTGTCGGAACTTCCGCCGCCCTGACCGGTCCCCGGATCAGCAGCAGTGGCAGCAGAAAGATCCCCAGCAGCGCCGCTGAGGAGGCCAGCAGCGTCTCCTTGATCCGCTCGCTCACGCACATCCCTCCTTGCTTGTCCTCTCCCTTCTGTATATGCGCCGCCCCGGCAAAAAATGAACCTTCCATGGACAAAAGCCCTCCGGCGTGCTATCATATAGCCACACTCTCAAAAGGCCCCGGCCTGAAAGGATACCTTTTATGAAACGATGCCGCACCCTGACTCTTTTGTCCGTTTTTCTGGGCGCCGCCGGATTTTTTCTGCGGCTGCTGCAAAATAAGACCGGCTTTGACATGGACGGACTGCCTATCTCCGGCAATCTCCCGGCTCTGGCGCTGCCCCTTCTCCTGCTCCTCTCCGGGGCGGCACTGCTTCTGGCGGTCCGACCGCTGGAGAAGGGGCCGCTGCGGCGCTCCTTTTTCCAGTGCTTTTCCGGTGAGAATGCCCCGCTCCTGACTCTGGCGGTGCTGGGCATTTTCCTCATGGCCGCCTCCGGCGTGTTGGAGATCGCCTTCGCCCTGTCCCCCCAGGAGCAGTCGATCCTGTCGGCAGACGGGATGTCGGTCCTGGTCCGCTCCGCCGGAACGGTCCGCTCGGAGCTCATCATGGGCGCTCTGTCCGTGATCGCCGCCGCCAGCCTCTTCCCCGGCGCGGCGGCCTGCCGCCGGCCGCTCTCCCCCCTGCCCATTCTGGCGGCGCCGGTCTGCCTTCTGATCCGCCTGATCTTCACCTACCGGCTCTACTCCGTGGACCCTGTGCTGGCCCATTACTACCCGGAGCTGCTGGGGCTGATCCTGCTGATCCTGGGAACGTATCGGCTCTCCGGCTTCGCCGTTCAGGCCGGGTCCCCCCGGATCTTCACCGCCTACGCCGCTCTCACCGCCATCCTGGCCCTGACACTTCCGGCAGACGGGATCACGCCGGTCAGCCTGCTGCTTCTGGGCGGTGCCGCCGCCTTGACGGCCTTCGCCTTGATGTACGCCCCTGATGAGGAAATGTAAGCCTTCGTTTTCCGCCGTTCCTATGCAAGCCGTATCAAATATAAAGAAAGGGTGGCACAAATGGACGCATTGCTGTTGGAGATCTTAAATGAACTCAGGGAGATCAATCAAAAGCTGGATGACATCAAGGGCCTCGGCCCCTGGGACTCCATCACGGACATCTGCGACAAGCTGGACTCCATCGACACCAACACCAGCGGGCTTTAATGTCTGCCGCTATTTCCCCTCTATACACACGAAAAGGACGCCTTTCGGCGTCCTTTTCGCATATGATTGGGAAGATTGGAT
>CAZFJB010000133.1:0-4298 GCA_964519775.1 uncultured Oscillibacter sp. | reverse complement strand
TGGGCAAAGGAGAGGAACATGAAGTACCATAACGTGCGGGCGGCCCGCTTCATCGACCGCCCCAACCGCTTCATCGCCCGGGTGGAGCTGGATGGGCAGATCGAGACGGCCCATGTGAAGAACACAGGCCGGTGCCGGGAACTGCTGGTGCCGGGGTGCATGGTCTATCTGGAAAAGGGAACGAATCCCGGACGGAAGACGGCCTGGGACCTCATCGCCGTGGAAAAGGGATCGCGGCTCATCAATATGGATGCCCAAGCCCCCAACAAAGTCTTTGCCGAGTGGGTGGAGGCGGGAAACTTTTTGCCGGATGTGACGGCCATCCGCCCGGAGTTCACCTATGGCGCGTCCCGGCTGGACTTCTGCCTGGAAACGAAGCACGGCCCCTGCCTGGTGGAGGTGAAGGGCGTGACACTGGAGGAAAACGGCCGGGTGTTCTTCCCGGACGCGCCGACGGAGCGGGGCGTCAAGCACATCCGGGAGCTGCGGCGGGCAGCGGAGAGCGGTCTTGACGCGGCTTTATTTTTTGTAGTACAATTATCGAATATTTCAAGCCTTTCACCCAATGACACTACCCATCCCGCCTTTGGCCAGGCCCTGAGGGAGGCTGCGGCGGCAGGGGTGCGGATATTGGCTTATGACTGCGATGTGACACCGGAGAGCCTGGCCATCCGCCGGGAGGTGCCGGTGATCCTGTAATGCGCGATTCCCCTACCCTGAAAAGGAGGATGAGGTATGGTCGAGCCTCAGAGCGTTTGCCTGTTCAATGATTCCTTTCCGCCGCTGATCGATGGCGTGGCCAACACGGTGGTCAATTACGCCCAGGAGCTGACGGCCCTGGGACGGAAGGCCATGGTGGTGACGCCGGAGCACCCGGAGGCGGACGATACCCGCTTCCCCTTCCCGGTGCAGCGCTATCCCAGCGTGGATACCCGCCGGCTGGTGGGGTATCTGGCGGGGTATCCCTTCTCGCCGGAGGTGGTGCGGCAGCTAAAAAACATGAAGGTGGACCTGCTCCACAGCCACTGCCCTGTTATGTCCACCATTCTGGCCCGGTCCATCCGGGAGGTGGTGGACGCGCCGCTGGTGTTTACCTATCACACGAAGTTCGATGTGGATGCCGCCAAGATCCTGAAAGCACGGCTCCTGACGGAGAGCGCACTGTATTTGCTGGCCTCCAATATCTCCGCCTGTGACGAGGTGTGGGTGGTCAGCCGGGGGGCGGGGGAGAATATGCGTTCCATCGGTTACCAGGGGGACTACTATGTGATGCCCAACGGCGTGGATATGCCCCGGGGCCGGGTCAGCGATGAGGCTGTGGCGGAGGCCACGGCGGGATACGACCTGCCGGATGGGGTGCCGGTGTTCTTGTTTGTGGGCCGCATCATGTGGTACAAGGGACTGCGGATCATTCTGGACGCCCTGCGCCTGCTGCAGGCAGAGGGCCAGGATTTCCGCATGGTATTCATCGGCGGCGGCACGGATGCCGACGAGGTCCGGGATTACGCCGCGCCTTTGGGAGAAAAGTGCGTTTTTACCGGGGCCATCTCCCAGCGGGAAACGCTGCGGGCCTGGTACTGCCGGGCGGATCTGTTCCTGTTCCCCTCCAGCTACGATACCAACGGCCTGGTGGTCCGGGAGGCGGCGGCCAGTGACCTGGCCTCCGTGCTGATCCGGGGGAGCTGCGCCGCCGAGGGCGTGGAAGATGGGGTGGATGGCTTCCTCATTGATGAGAATGCCGGCGCCATGGCCGCCAGACTGCGGGAGATCTGCCGGGATCCTGAATGTATGGCCCGGGTGGGCCGCCAGGCCGGGGAGCGGCTGTATTTGTCCTGGGCGGACGCGGTGAAAATGGCGGATGAGCGCTACGGCGTGGTCATCGAGAATTACCGGATGGGCCGCTATGATGACCATCATAAGCCCATGGACAATATGCTCAACGCCCATGGTTCCATGATGGAGGCGCTGGCGAAGGTCCGGGACTTGGGCGACGGTCTGGCAGACCGCGTCCGGGAGGAGCGGGACGAGTTCCGGGAAGAGCGTGAGGAGCGCCGGGAGGAACGCCGTGAAATACGCCGTGAGCTGAAAGAAAAGGGCGAAGCCCTGTGGCAGAAGCTGGACAGATATTTATGAGATATGGCGCGGGGGACCCTTCTTGGGTCCCCCGCGCATACGCTTTCTTACCGTTGAAGCGGATCACCTTTTTGCTATTTTAAATAAGTGGCAGGGGGTCAGATATGAAAATGGTGACAAATGGATAAGAGTGTGGTACAATTTACATAGTTTCGTGTTCTTGCGAACAGCTTGTGTAACGAGGAGAACGCTATGGGAGAGAAGCAAAAACGCTGGGGAGACCGGCAGGATGCCAGCCGGGTCCGGGATGTGGACGGCCTGCACGCCATCTTTCCCCATCTGATGAATAAGCGCACAGACGCGGAGGTCTATGTCAATCAGGAGTTTGACGTGACGGAGGCGCTGCGCTACATCGAAGAGAAAAACCAGGGCGAGGAGGAATACCGGGCCACGCTGTTTCACTGCATTTTGATGTCCATCGCCAAAACGGTGTACCTCCGGCCCATGCTCAACCGCTACATCTCCGGCCGGCAGTATTACCAGCGCCATGAGATCACCCTGGGCTTTGTGGCGAAAAAGCGGTTTGAAGATCACAGCGAGGAGTCGTTGATGGTCATTACCGCGCCGGAGGACTGGAACCTGACGGAGGTGACCCGCCGGGTGGTGGGCAAGGTCCACAAGGCCCGGACAGAGAGCGGCGCCGGTATCAACGGTGCCATGGATACCCTGCGGCATCTGCCCCGCTTTTTGCTGATGTTCATTGTCTGGCTGGTGAAGGTGCTGGATTTCTATGGAAAGGTCCCCGCGTTTCTGAAGGAGGACGATCCCAATTTCGCCAGTGTATTTCTGACCAATTTGGGCAGTATCCGCTGCCCCTGTGTGTATCATCATTTGAATAATTACGGCTCCAATTCCATCATGGTGGCCATTGGCACCATCCGCAAGGAGGAGAAGATCATGGCCGACGGTTCCCGGCAGATCCGGGATGTGGTGGACATTGGGGTCACGCTGGATGAGCGGATCGCCGACGGGTTCTATTTTGCCCGGTCGCTGAAGATCGTGCAGTATCTGTTGTCAAATCCGGCGCTGCTGGAAAGACCGTTAAAGGAGGACATCGACTTTGTGTGTTGAGACGAATCAGGTGAAAGCGCCCTGGCTGGGCTTTTACGGCGTGGTGCCAGCGCATCTGGAGTATCCTGACTGCACCATGTATGAGGCTGTGGCCCGCTGCGCGGAGCAGTACCCCAACTATACCGCCTATGTGTTCATGGGCCGCAAGACTACCTATAAGGCCATGGTGGAGGAGATCGACCTCTGCGCCCGGGCACTGAAGGCCACCGGTGTCCGCCCTGGCGACAGGATCACCATGGCCATGCCCAACTGCCCCCAGGCTGTGACCATGTTCTACGCCATCAACCTGGTGGGGGCTGTGGCCAATATGATCCATCCTCTCTCCAGCGAAAAGGAGATCGAGTTTTACTTAAAGGAGTCCGGCTCCATCTTTGCTGTGACCCTGGATCAGTTCTACCATAAGTTTGAGGCCATCCGCCAGAATGTGACCCTGGATAACATCATCCTTGCCTCCATCCGGGACGCCCTCTCCACCCCGGTCAAGGCGGGCTATATGCTCACCGAGGGCCGCAAGCAGAAAAAGATCCCCAAGGACGCCCCTGTTCTGCGGTGGAACGAATTTCTGCGCCGGGGCCGGTGCTATCACTGGAAGTACCGGGTGGAAAAGAAGGCGGAGGACGAGGCGGTCATTCTCTATTCCGGCGGCACTACCGGCGTGACCAAGGGGATCCAGCTCTCCAACCTGAACTTCAACGCTCTGGGCACCCAGATCATCGCCACCAACCCCATGTTCCGCCCCGGCGACAAGATGCTGGCGGTGATGCCCATGTTCCATGGGTTCGGCCTGGGCGTGACCATCCACTCCATGCTCACCAGCGGCGGCTGCTGCATCCTGGTGCCCCGGTTCACCCCGGACAGCTACGCCAAAATGCTGCTGAAATACCGTTGCAATCTGATCGCCGGTGTGCCGACCCTGTACGAGGCGCTGCTGCGGCTGCCCAAGATGAAGGACGCGGATCTGAGCTGCCTGAAGGGCGTTTACTCCGGCGGCGACAGTTTGTCCGTGGAGCTGAAGAAGCGGTTTGACCAGTTCCTCTTCGACCACCACGCCACCATTCAGGTGCGGGAGGGCTACGGCTTGACGGAGTGCGTCA
>CAZFJB010000132.1:0-4299 GCA_964519775.1 uncultured Oscillibacter sp. | reverse complement strand
TGGGCGTGCGGGGCGCGGCGCTGGCCACCATCCTCTCTCAGGGCATCTCCTGCGTCTGGGTGCTGCGATTCCTCAGCGGCAAGCAGACGCTGCTGCGGCTGAAAAAGGAATACATCCGGCTGGACGGCAAGCTGATCGGGCCCTGTGTAGCGCTGGGCACCGCCACGTTTATCATGCAGGCCAGTGAGAGCGTCATTTCTGTTTGCTTCAACGCCTCGCTGCTGAAATACGGCGGCGACATCGCCGTAGGCGCCATGACCATCCTCTCCAGCGTCATGCAGTTTGCCATGCTGCCTCTCCAGGGCATTGCCCAGGGCGCCCAGCCCATCACCAGCTACAACTACGGCGCGAAGAATACGGAGCGGGTGCGCCAGACCTTCCGTCTGCTGCTGAAAGTCTGCCTGTGCTATTCTGTGACGCTGTGGATCATCATTCAGCTCTTCCCGGGGATGTTCGTGCGGATCTTCACCCCCAAGCCGGAGCTGATCGCCTTCACCGTTCCGGCGCTGCGGATCTACTGCGCCGTCATGTTCGTCTTTGGCATCCAGATCGCCTGCCAGATGACCTTTGTGTCCATCGGCGCGGCGGGCTGCTCCATCATCGTGGCAGTGCTGCGGAAATTTGTGCTGCTGTTGCCCATGATCTACCTGATGCCCGCCCTGCTGTCGGATAAGACCATGGCGGTCTACACGGCGGAGCCGGTGGCGGATGCCATCGCCGTCACCTGCACGGCCATCCTCTTTGCCGTTCAGTTCCGCAAGGCCCTGAAAAAACTGGAACAGGCGGCGTGACCACGCTCTATCGAAAACACACGGCGGAGTCCCGGTGAAAAACCGGGGCTCCGCCGTCAGCGTGCCGAAAGAGTTTTTCTCCCCGCCCGACTTTCCCATTGCGGAAGTTTTACCGCTTGATCGATCGTCTTCCCGCCGAAAGAATTGCAAACGGGGCTAAACCGTGCTATACTGCTGTGGAATGACGAACTGCGACAGGAGGATGACCATGCTGCTGAAAAATGAAACGTCCAGCTTGAAGCTGGACATCGTGAACTATGAATTTTCCCAGCCGGAGTACGGGATGAATGAATACGACCGGAACTGGCTGCTGCTGCGCTGCACCTGGACGGAGGATGGCGGGGTCCGCAAGGATTCCAACGCCTGCCTCCTGGCTCAGGAGCTGCTGGGCATGACCGCGGGGTTGAAGGTCCTCTCCGCCGGATTGCGGGAGAGCTATGACAGCGACTTTGTGGAGTCCGGCTTTTCCCTCTCCGCCGAGACGGCGGGGGATGGCTTCCGGGTGTTTGCCAGCTTCTATCTGCCCAATACCATGGACGGCGACGACACGGCGGAGATCGAATGTGAGCTGACCGCCCAGGAGATGAAGGACCTGATCGCCGGGCTGGATAAGGACTGCGCCCGCTTCCCGGAGCGGAAGTGAGAAACAAAAAGCGCCGCCAAGGCTGTGCCTTGGCGGCGCTTTTTCATTCAGGAAACGTGGGTCAGAGATTCCGGTTCCTCCGCGTGGCGCAGCAGCTTGCGGTAGGCCACGGCGAAGCAAACGCCGTGGGCAATGGAGGTGATGATCCAGGAGATGGGGTAGACGATGTAGACCATCTCGATGCGGTGATAGGCGGGGATCTGGAACACGGTGCCCAGCCACGCCAGACGGAACACGCACACACCCACCAGTGTCACCAGCATGGGCAGGATGTTGTAGCCGATGCCCCGCATGGAGCCCACCTGGGTGTCCATCAGGGAGTCCAGCCAGTAGAGCATCACCAGATACCGCAGCCGCACCAGTCCGGCAGAGATGACCGCCTCATTGGGGGAGTAGATCCCCAGAAGCTGGTGCCCGAAGATGACTACCAGCCCGCCCAGGATCAGCGTGGTGACAGCGCCGGTGGCCACGGACACCCAGTGGACCCGGCGGATGCGGCGGTAATTCCCGGCGCCGTAGTTCTGGCTGATGAAGGCGGTGTTGGCCTGGTAGAAGGCGTTGATATTGGCGTAAACAAAGTTCTCAATGCTGCTGGCGGCAGAGCTGGCGGCCACCAGGGTGGTGTTGTCAAAGGAGTTGATGGAGGACTGCACCGTCACGTTGGACAGGGAGAAAAGAATGCCCTGCAAGCCCGCGGGCACGCCCACCCGCATGATCTGCTTGAGCTTCATGGGGTGGATCTTCAGCTTCTTGAGATCCAGGTGCAGCGCCCCGGTCTCCCGGATCAGGCACCGCAGCACCAGCGCCGCGGAGATACACTGGGAGATGACCGTGGCCAGGGCCACGCCTGCCACGTCCATGTTGAATTTGATGACAAAGATCAGGTTCAGCACCACATTGACGATGCCTGCCAAAAAGAGGTAGAAGAGGGGGCGCTGGGTGTCTCCGGTGGCCCGCAGCAGCGCCGCGCCGAAGTTATAGAGCATGGTGGCGGTCTGACCGGCGAAGTAGATGCGCAGATACACGGTGGCCAGGTTCAAAACCTCCTCCGGGCACTTCATCCACGTTAAGATCACCGGCGCCCCCAGAACGCCGATGACCGTCAGGATCACGCCGCTGTAGATGGACAGCAGAATAGACGTGTGGACCGTTTTGCTCAGCTCCGCGTCCTCATGGGCGCCGTAGTGCCGGGCGGCCAGGATGTTGGCGCCGATGGAAAGGCCCATGAAAAGATTGGTCAGGAGATTGATGAGGGCGCTGTTAGAGCCCACTGCCGCCAGCGAGTTTTCGCCGGCGTAGCGGCCCACCACCACCACGTCCGCCGCGTTGAAGAGAAGCTGAAGCATGGTGGACAGGGTAAGGGGCAGGGCGAAGCGCAGCAGCTTGGGCAAAACAGCGCCGTTGAGCATATCGATCTCGTAACTTTTTTTCTTGGAACGGATCATGAAACAGCCTCCTGAAAGCAGACAAATTGATTCGGACAGTATTCCTATCATAGCACCGGCCTATCTGAAAAGCCATCTCTTTTTTTCAAAAATATTTGATTGTTTTTTACGAAAAAACGGCGTTTTTTTAGTCAAAAAGCACATTGCCTGCTCTGCTCAGGGGAAAAATCACCGGGCGGCGGGATCAGGATTGCGCGGGATGGAAAAAACTGTTATGATAGTGCGGAACAAGAATGGGACGGTGAAACGATGAGGGAAGAACGGAGGGCGGACCGGGACCGCTGGCTGCGGGATCTGATGTGCGGAATACTGATCGGCGCGGGGGCCATTCTCCCCGGCGTGTCCGGCGGTGTACTGGCGGTGGTGTTTGATGTATACCGCCCCATGATGGAAACACTCAGCCGTCCGGCCTGGGGCGTGCGGCGGTACTGGCCTATTTTCCTGCCCCTGAGCATCGGCTGCGCCGTGGGTTTTCTGGGCCTTGCCAAGTGTATCGACGCTGCCTACGATCTCTCTGCCGCCGCTACCATGTGGCTTTTCATCGGCCTGATCGCGGGCACGCTGCCCACCCTCTGGCGGGAGGCCGGTAAAGAAGGCCGGGGCCCTGCCGCCTGGATTAGCTGCGCCATCTGCGCGCTGGGGATCTTCGGAACGCTTTTTTATATCCGCCATGTGCTGCGGCTTCAGGTAACGCTGAATTTCTGGTGGTATAATTTCTGCGGCGCGCTGTGGGGAGCCGGCGTGGTGATCCCGGGGCTGACAAGCTCCTCAGTGCTGATGGCTCTGGGGCTGTATGAGCCGATGATGCAGAGCCTGGCGGAGATGCGCTTTCTGGTGCTGTCCGCCTGTTTGCCGGGATTTTTTCTGACGATGCTGCTGCTTGCCCGGGGCGTAACGTGGCTGTTCCGCACCCATTACGCGGTGGCCTTCCATGGGATCCTGGGCATCGTGGCGGCCTCCACCCTGGTGATCCTGCCGGTGCGCTACAGCGGACCGGGTGAGATGGCGGCATCGCTGCTCTGCTGCGCTGCCGGGTTCTCTGTGGCCTGCCTTCTGCGGAATCTGGACCGGAGCGCCCGGGGAAAATCGTTATAAAAGCAAGAACCCCGCGCCGCAGCCGCGGCGCGGGGTTCCTTTTACAGATCAAAAATGCCCATGATGGCAATGCCGATGACCACCAGGCAGATCATACCGTAATGCTTCCAGGAGAGCTTCTCTTTCAGGAAGATCCGGCCCCACAGCACCGACGCGGCGCAGTAGGAGGAGATGATGGGCGCGGACATGGCCAGGTGAGCGGTGTCCGCGATGGCGTAGATATAGGCGAACTGACCGGCGGTCTCACAGATGGCGCCCAGATACTTGGGCCCTTCCATTCTGGGGATGAGCCGGTCCTTTTTGATGATCACCACATAGATAAAGC
>CAZFJB010000131.1:0-4332 GCA_964519775.1 uncultured Oscillibacter sp. | reverse complement strand
GCGCCGCCATGCGGCCGGGCCAGCGCTCTGCCGCCCAGCGGAAAAAGTCCTCATAATCCTTATCGCCGGAGCCAAGCACCACAAACTGCGCCGGCAGAGCCATGATGTCATCCATCACTTCCCGGATCAGATCCAGGCCCTTATGGGACACCAGGCGGCTCACCATAGCGATGATGGGGGTCTCCGGCTCCTGGACCAGGCCCAAGGCCTCTTGCAGCGCCGCTTTGCAGACGGCTTTGCCGGAAAGGTCCGCGGCGGAATACCGCGCCGGGATCTGCGGATCCGCTGCCGGATCATAGCGCTTCATATCGATGCCATTGAGCACACCGGAGAGCTTGTAGCCGCACTGGGTCAGGATGCCGTCCATCCGATGGGCAAAGAATGGATTTTTCAGCTCCTGGGCATAGGTGGGGGAGACCGCGTTGATGGCGTCCGCCGTCAGAACGGCGCCCTTGAGCAGGTTCAGATCCCCATCCAGCAGCAGCGTGCCATCATCCACCCAGCCCCGGTCCAGCCCCATCAGGTCTCCCAGGCAATAGGGGTCGTAGCGGCCCTGATACTCGATGTTGTGGATGCTCAGCACCGTCCGCACGGAGCGGTAACGCTCCTCCCGAACGCCGTCATCCTTCAGGTAGATGGGGATGAGCGCCGTCTGCCAGTCGTTGCAGTGGATCACATCCGGCCAGAACTTCAGATGGTCCAGCATCCGCACCACCGCCCGGGAGAAAAAGGCGAAGCGCTCGCCGTCATCGGCGCAGCCGTAGAGTTCCGGGCGGTCAAAATACTGCTCGTTATCCAGGAAATACCAGGTCACGCCGTCCTTTTCCAGGGAAAAGAGGCCGCAGTAAGCGTGCCGCCAGGCAAGATCCACATAGTCATAGCACAAAAAGGTCAGCTGCTGACCGAATTTCTCCTTCACCCGCCGGTACAGCGGCAGGATCACCGCCGTTTCCGCGCCGGCTTCCGCCAGAGCGGGAGGCAGGGAACCAGCCACGTCCGCGAGACCGCCGGTCTTACAGAAGGGGACAGCTTCGCTGGCCGCGTAAAGTATCTTCATAAAAATTCTCCATTCCGCCGCTGCGCGCGGCACAAATAGAAATGAGATCCTTCCCCCACGGAATGGGGGATCCTGCCATCATCGTCGGTCGCCTGAAGGGCGGGACGATGGGCTTCTTGATAGATCCCGTGTGATCCTTCACACGAAGTTCCTTTCCAAGAAGGATGAAAAATATCTCAGATCACGCTGTTTTTGGAAAGGACGATGGGATAGGTGCTGTGGCCCACCATGGTCCGCCCCGGTAGGAGCCGAACGCGCTTATCCGTGATGACATGGGCCAGCCGCGCGTTTTCACCCACAGAGGTCCCCTTGAAGAGGATGCACCCTTCCACCTGTGCCCCCTTTTCCACCGTGACACCGGGGAAGAGGATGGAGTTGACCACGGTGCCCTCGATTCGGCAGCCCTCCGCCACCAGGGAGTTCAGGCACACGCCGTTCGCCCCGATGTAGGTGGATGCCTTATCCGCCCCCTTTGCCCGGATGGGCCGCTCCGGGGCGAAGAGATCCCGGCGGATGCTCTTGTCCAGAAGCTGCATGGATCGGTCATAATACTCCTGCACGGAGCGGATCTGGGCGGCAAACCCATTCCAGGTGTAGCTCTGCAGATTCAAAAGCTCCTGCTTGGCCTGGAGAACGTCCCGGCGGAAGCTGTACTGGTCCCGGGCCTGGCACTCATCCACCAGAGAGCGCAGCAGCTCCGCGGACATGATGAACACATCCAGGCTCCGATAGCCCCGGGGCCGGTGCATATTGATCAGCACCTCCCGGATGCGGCCATCCGGGTCCTTTTCAAAGTAGGTGCCGTTTTCCGTGGCAAAACTGTCGTCCCCGCAGACGGCGGTGATATCCGCCTTGGTCCGGAGATGCTGTTTGAAAATATCGGCAAGGGGCAGGTTTGCCACCAGGTCGCCCTCCATCAGCACCACATAGTCCTGACGGATCTCGTCCAGATAGCTGCGCACCCCGGCCAGAGCCTCCATTTTACCCCGGAAAGGCGTCACGCCCCAGTTGTGGAGATAGTTGAAGGGAGGCAGCAGATGCAGACCGCCCCGCTTCCGGGACATATCCCACACCTTGCCGCTGCCCACATGGTCCAGCATACTCTGATACCGGCCATGGAGCACCATGCCCACGTCGGTAACGCCGGCGTTGAGCAGATTGGAAAGGGCAAAATCCACCGCCCGATAGCGCCCGCCGAAGGGGATCGAGGCGGCTGCCCGGGGCTCCGTCAGCTCCCGCAGTTCCGGGCGGTCCTCATACGCGAATACGATGCCGTGCAGACGGTTCATTTCAGCACCTCCTTACCGTGATGGTCCAGCATGACGCCGGGGGCGACCTCCCGGCCATCCTCCAGCACGCAGCCAGGGGCCAGCACCGTCAGGTCCCACTTGTCCGCCGCCGTGTTCTCCGGCGCGCCGCCTACCCGGCAGTCCCTGCCTACCCGGCAGTCCTCGCCGATGATGGCGTATTCCACCACCGCGCCTGCCTCCACCGTCACGCCGGGAAGCAGCACGGAATAACTGACCTTGGCTCCCTTTTCCACCGTGACCATGGGGGAGAGGACGGAATTTTCCACCGTGCCCTCAATGTCACAGCCCCGGTTGATGGCGCTGTGGGTCACGCGGCTGTCCCCGCCCATGTAGATCGGCGGCGCGTCCACGCTGCGGGCGAAGATGGGCCAGCTCTCATCCGTCAGATCCAGACCGGATTCCGGGGAGAGCATATCCATATTGGCATCCCACAAAGATGTCAGGGTGCCCACGTCCTTCCAGTAGCCCTGGAAGCGGAAGGCAGCCATCCGCTGCCCGTCAGAGAGCATTTTGGGGATCACGTTTTTGCCAAAGTCGTTTTCGGAGGCGGGGTCCGCCTCATCCTCCGTCAGATAGCGGCGCAGCGCCTGCCAGGAGAAGATGTAAATGCCCATGGAGGCCAAATTGCTCTTGGGCTCTCTGGGTTTTTCGGCAAATTCGGTGATCATGTCATCGCCGTCCACCGCCATGATGCCAAAGCGGCTGGCCTCTTCCCAGGGGACCTCCATCACAGAGATGGTGCAGGCGGCCTCCGCCTCCTTGTGGCGGCGGAGCATCTCCGAATAGTCCATCTTATAGATATGGTCACCGGAGAGGATCACCACATATTCCGGCTGATACTGGTCGATAAAGCCGATATTCTGATAGATGGCGTTGGCGGTGCCCTTGTACCAGGTGCCGCCCTTGCTGCCCATATAGGGCGGCAGGATATGAACGCCGCCGTTGCTGCCGTCCAGATCCCAAGGCTGGCCGGAGCCGATGTAGCTGTTGAGCTCCATGGGCCGGTACTGGGTCAGAACGCCCACGGTGTCGATACCGGAATTGGTGCAGTTGGAGAGCGGAAAGTCGATGATGCGGAACTTGCCGCCGAAGGGAACGGCGGGTTTTGCCATCGCGCCGGTGAGAACGTACAGGCGGCTGCCCTGTCCGCCCGCCAGCAGCATGGCGATGCACTCTTTTTTCATGGGTGTATCAGCTCCTTTTCCTGTTTTTCAGCTTTGGTTCCGGGAAACTGCCCTCGCCCCGGAGGAACACCGCCCCGAAGGCGGGAATACGGATGGCAACGGAATGGTCTCGTCCATGGGATGGCACGGCCTCCACGGCCACGGTCTCAGTGTCATAATGGCCGTTCCCGCCGAATTCCGGCGCGTCGGTGGTGAAAACCGGCGTAAACTGCCGCCGTGGCGGCACGCCGAGGCGATACGCCTCATAATCGTTGGGGGAGAAGTTCACAGCGCAGAGCAACTCGTTCCCCTCCCGGTCCCGCCGGAGGAACACCACCACGTTGTTGTGGTTGTCATCCGGCACCAGCCACTCAAAGCCCTGCCAGTCAAAATCGATGTCCCACAGAGGGGATTGCTCCTTGTAAAAGGCGTTGGCCGCCTTGAAAAAGGTGTGGAGCCGCCGGTTTTCCTCCCGCTCCAATAAGTACCAGTCCAACTGCGTGTTGGAATCCCACTCATGCCACTGGCCCAGCTCCGGCCCCATGAACAGCAGCTTCTTGCCGGGATGGGAGAGGAGATAGGCGTAAAATCCCCGGACACAGCGCAGCTGATTTTCATAATCCCCGGGCATTTTCCCCACCACGCTGCCCTTCATGTGGACCACCTCGTCGTGGGAGATGGGGAGAACATAGTTCTCCGAAAAGGCGTACATCATGGAAAACGTCAGGTCCTTGTGGTGGTCCTGCCGGAACCAGGGGTCCAGCTTCAAATAGTGGCACAGATCGTTCATCCAGCCCATGTT